>CABSKZ010000090.1 GCA_902478395.1 uncultured Eubacteriales bacterium
CGATGTCGCTGGATGTCCTGAAATCTTTCATAGAGCAGGACGATATATGGGCCATTGTTTGCAAGGAAACGCAAAAGACCATCGGTTCTATCGGCCTGCACAAGGACCAGAAGCGTGAGGGAGTAAACGGAAAAATGCTGGGCTATGCGATGTCTGAAGCCTATTGGGGAAAGGGTTTGATGACAGAGGCCGCCCAGTGTGTGCTATGGCACGCATTTACGGAAATGGGGCTGGAGCTGGTTTCCGTTTTTCATTACCCGTTCAATGGACGGTCCAGACGCGTTATAGAAAAATGCGGTTTCCAGTATGAAGGAACGCTTCGGATGGGCAGCAAGCTCTACGACGGGACCATATACGATAACGTATGTTACTCATTGCTTCGGGATGAGTTTTTCCGCAAGGCCATTGATGATGCTGTTACCCGTGCGGATTGAGCGGATAATGAATAGAGAAGAAGCCGGGAATCTGCGGCGAATGCCGTCCCGGGCTTGGAGGAAAAAATGGCAATCAATAAGGTGGTTCAGGCTGTGCTGCGTGCGCTGTCTTACCCGGATATCGACCTGAAAAAGAATTACAAGCTTCAGCGGCAGGCCGTAAATATGACGCACCAGTACCATATTTTGCGGCCATTTTTCAAGATGTGGGACATAAAAATCAACTCCGGCGGATACGATATTCCTGTTCGTCTGTTTGCACCAGAGGAGAATGCGGACAACAGCCCGCTCCTGTTATTTTTTCACGGCGGCGGCTGGGTGACGGGAAATGTGGACAGCTATACCAGGGTCTGTGCAAATATGGCAAAGCTGACGGGCCACCGCGTCGCGTCAGTGGATTACCGGCTCGCGCCCGAGCATAAGTTTCCGGCAGCTCCGGAGGACTGTTACCGTGCCGCGCGGGAAATATTCTGCAATGCAGAATTACTCAATGTAAACCCGGAACAGATAACGCTCATCGGCGACAGCGCCGGCGCCAACCTTGCGGCGGTGGTGAGTTTGATGGCACGCGATCGGGACGAGTTCCTTCCGAGAAAACAAATTTTGATTTATCCCGCAACCTATTTTGACCATTCTGAAAGCTCACCGTTTGCGTCTGTGAAGGAAAATGGAACAGATTATCTATTGACTGCAAAAAAGATTTGTGACTATATGGAGCTGTATCGGAAAACCGAGGAAGATAAACAGAATCCCTATTTTGCGCCGTTGCTGGCGGCAGATTTGTCGGACCAACCGGAAACCCTGCTGATCACAGCTGAATATGACCCGCTGCGTGACGAGGGCGAAGAATATGGCAAACGGCTTGCGGAATTTGGCAACCTGGTTGAGATACACAGGATTGCGGACGCGCTGCATGGTTTTTTTTCCCTGCCGCCCACCTTTTCGCAAGTCAGAGAATGTTATGATATTATAAACCGTTTTTTAAGCGAGGTGTAAGAACTTGAGAGTGAGACGGGATGCACAGTGGACCAGACTTGACAATGCGGCGAAAATTTTTCCGTCCACCAGCACCAGGGAAGATGCGAAGGTATTCCGCTTTTCCTGTGAATTGATGGAGCCGGTGAAACAGCCAGTTTTGCAGCGGGCGTTGGAAAAAACGCTGGATGCGTTCCCGCTGTACCGTTCTGTTCTAAAACGCGGCTTGTTTTGGTATTACCTTGAAGCGAGCGAACTGCCTGCTGTCGCAAAGCCAGAGGAAAAGCCCCCAGTGAGCCCGATTTATCTGCGGGACAGACGGACGCTGCTGTTTGAAGTGACCTACTATCAGAATAGAATTAACCTGGAGGTGTTTCACGCGCTGACGGACGGTACCGGTGCCCTGCAGTTTTTACGCACGTTGGTTTACCACTATCTGGCCATGGAACATCCTGAAGCGTTCGCTGAAGGGAAGATGACGCTCGATTATGACGCGTCGGAAACGCAAAAAAATGACGACAGCTTTCAACGATATTATTCATCAGAAAAGAAAAAGAAACGGGAAAAACAGAAAAACCATACAAAATTCGCATACCGCATCCGCGGGCAGAAGGTGCCGGAAAACCGCACGAGCGTTATTGAAGGTGTGATGTCCGTGCAGGAAGTGATGGCCAAGGCGCATGAGTATGGCGCAACCATGACGGTTCTGCTTGCGTCGGTTATGATGCGCGCTATATATGAGGAAATGCCGGAACGGAAGAAGAAACGCCCGGTTGTGATTACAATTCCGGTTAACTTGCGCAAGTTTTTTTCTTCTGTATCCGCACGCAATTTTTTCAGTATTGTGAATATTGGCTACGACTTTCGGAATAACCCGCCGGAATTGGAGGAAATAATACCATATGTTGCCAAGCGCTTTCGGGAGGAACTTACGGAAGAGCGGCTTGCGGCACGGATGAATTCGCTTGCGTCTATCGAACGCAATTTTCTGACGCGCATTGTACCGCTGGTTGTCAAGGATGTGGGACTGAAAATCGCTTATGATTACACAGCGGCGGAGGCGACCGCATCGCTCTCAAACGTCGGGCGCATCACGATGCCGGATAAGCTTGTGCAATATATTCGCCTGTTTGATGTATTTGTCAGTACAGACAAGCTGCAAATCTGTATGTGTTCGTTTCATGATACCCTGACGGTGAGCTTTACCTCGAATTTTTTAAGTACAGATATCCAGCGCCGCTTTTTCCGTACGCTGACCGGGATGGGGATCGAAGTGGAAATTGTTGCAAACCGGATTAACGACGATTAATTTTATAGTCAATCGGTATCTGATTCAGGGAGGCAGAAATGAAGTACTGTGATAAATGCAAGGTGAAAATTGCGGGTGACCGGGAGAAGTGTCCGCTTTGCCAGGGAATGGTGACGGACATCGGCGGTCCATCCCGGGAGGTGTTTCCCAAAATCCCAACCGTATACCGGCAGCATAACCTGTTGTTCCGCCTGTTGATATTTGCGTCGATTGTCGCGGGAGTGGTGTCGGTCGCAATCAACCTTTTGCTGCCGCAGGCGGGCTGGTGGTCGCTGTTTGTTCTGCTTGGAATTGGCTGTATGTGGGTGAGCCTGTTTTTCGCAGTGCGTAAGCGGCACAATATTCCGAAAAATATCATGTATCAGGTTGTGTTTGTTTCCGGCCTGTCCGTCATTTGGGATCTTGTGACGCATTGGCGCGGCTGGTCGATTGACTATGTCATTCCGTCCGCCTGTGTCTTGGCGATGATAAGCCTCGCCGTGTTGTTTAAAGTGATGAAAATGCCAGTCCGGGATTATCTGATTTATTTTGCGCTTGACGGACTGTTCGGCATCGTGCCAATTATCTTTTTCCTGACAGGTTGTTTAAACGTACTTTATCCGTCTCTCATTTGTGTGGCGGTAAGCGTCATTTCGCTTGCTGCGCTCGCCGTTTTTGCGGGAGAAAATATGCTGGCGGAATTGAAACGGAGACTGCACCTGTGATGGCAAGTCCTAAGTATCGGACATAATCTTATTGGTAGGTCCCTTTGCTATAAGCCGCATATAGTATGTGACGGATATGCTGTGGGTTTGAAAGGTAGGAGGGGGAGGACTGCGTTGGGTAATTTCCTCATCTGCTGATGTAACACCGCGTGCAGTGCAAATAAATTAAAATAATTCTTTTGTATTATGATAGTCTATAATGTAAAACCGTCTCCGGCAGTTTGTCGGAGACGGTTTTTTATGGGATGGAATTATGTATTGTATTGTTTTATGCAGCCGGAGAAGCAGAAGCAACTGCGGTTGCGCTCGGAACGGCACTTGCCGCAGCAGAAGCGGCTGCGGAAGGCACGGCGGTTGAAGGAGCCGCAGAGGCTGCTGGAGAAGCAGAAGCCACAGGGGATGCGGAAGCAGCTGGAGCTTCTTCTGCGAGAACGCCGTCCAGCAGAGCTTTGAAGTCATCAATCAACGTCTTTGCTTCTTCCTCGGTCAATTCTTTTTCGGTAACCTGTGCGTTTACAGTTTCCGTATACTTCGCCAGGAGTTTATCTGCCAGTTCTTTCGCGGTATCGCCAGATTCGTCCGGAGCTTCCGTTTTGGAAGTCATCAGAATCGTGTCATCTTTAAAATCGACATCGAAACCTACTTTTTCACCGATGTCACGGAGTTTAAAATAGGTGTTGTCGTTTAGGTTATACCCTTCCAGGGTGATTTCCTGCCCATCCAGCTTGATTGGGAACGGATTTTCCACAACTTCCATCTGAACAGCAAAAACAGCGGTTCCAGCTACGACCAGAACGCCAAGACAAAAACCGATGATGCCAGTTTTCCAATTGTTTTTCATAAGTTGATACCCTCCATATTGTCAAATTCAGTTTGTAAAACTATTGTAGCGTTTATTTGTGATAGCAGGGCGATCAGTTTGTGATAATTACGTGAAACCAAAACATTTTCGCCCCTTAAAATTTCACATTGGGTTTTATAAATAGATAACCAAAGAAGGCTATGGCTTGTCCATCGATATTCGATTCCATCCCGCGGCGCGAACAATACAGCCGGTTTCTTCGGTTATTTATTTCCGCCAGGTTTTCTGTTCGGTTTTTCTTTTTTGCAGTACGGAACCGGGAATTTTTTTGATTTTTCGTGGTGGGCGAGGCATGCCTCGCAGTCCCCGTGCCGCTCGCATTGTTTCCGTTTACAGGTGCATTTAGGATCTTCCATACTTTAGAGCAGTTCCTTTCGGAGTTGCTCTCCAGATTTCGGTGAAAGGTAGGACGGGGCGATGTCTAGTACGGTTCTTGCGCCCGTCGCGCCCTCCTGGGCCAGCCGATATGCGGCACGCGCATAAGCCAGCAGAACGCTTGAGGTAAATTCCGGATTGGAGCCGAGGTTCAGTGAATATTCAATAATCTGCGGCGTTGTTTTGTCAAATCCGGTCCGGCCGCTGCGGATAACGAAACCGCCATGCGGCATTGCGCTATGATTGGTTTTCAGTTCTTCCTCAGAAATAAACGTCACGGTTGTGTCGTAGTCCGCAAAATAGTTCGGCATATTTTTAATTTCCTGCTCAATCTTTGCCTTGTCCGCCCCTTCTTCCGCAACGACATAGCATTCGCGGACGTGCTTTTCGCGTGTGGTATAAACTGGGTTGGTTCCCTTTCGGACCTCTTCAATTGCGGTTTCTACCGGAACGGTGTATTGGATGCCGTCCTTTACCCCTTCCACGCGGCGGATTGCATCCGAATGTCCCTGGCTGACGCCCTTTCCCCAGAAGGTGTAATCGCTGCCGTCCGGCAATACTGCACCCGCGTACATGCGGTTCAGTGAGAACAGCCCTGGATCCCAGCCAACAGAAATGATACTCACCTTTCCGGATGCCTTTGCCGTCTGATCCATCTGCGCAAAATACTCTGGTATTTTTGCGTGGGTGTCGAAGCTGTCAATGGTATGGAACAGCTGGGCAAATTCCGGTCCCTGCTTTGGCAGGTCTGTTGCGCTGCCGCCGCAGAGCACCATAACGTCAATTTTATCGGTCATGTTTTTAGCATCGTCAATGTGAAAGGCCTTTGCGCCAGGTGTTTTTAAGGACACTGCGGACGGGTCGCGGCGGGTGAATACACCTGCAAGTTCCATGTCCGGATTCTGGAAAATTGCCATTTCCACACCTTTTCCGAGATTTCCATATCCTACGATTCCGATTTTGATTTTTGCCATTACCTATGCCTCCTTGTATGTCTTATGTACAAAAGTTTCTGTTTTGGCGTCCAAATGAAATTGATAATGTTCTGCCAAGCCTGTGTATTTTATTCGGACAGCTTTCATTATAACAAACATCAGATTCAATGTAAATATTTTTTTCAGAGTTCGTGGTATTCAGAGTTGACAAATAGAAGAATGTGTCATATAATTACTATACACCCATAGGGGGTGGGGGAGGTAAATGATATGAAACAGAAATTTGATATTACAGGAATGACCTGCAGCGCCTGCAGCGCACATGTGGAAAAGAGTGTAGGGAAGGTTGAAGGCGTCCGCTCCGCGGCAGTCAGCTTGCTGACGAACACCATGCAGGTAAATTATGATGAAACAAAGCTGGACAGCGAAAAAATCATTCTGGCGGTCGAACGAGCCGGTTACGGCGCCCAGGTATCAGGTGAGAAAGGCGCACAGGAAATACCCATGCAAAACGGCGCGGAGAATGAAGAAAAAAATATGCGGTTTCGTTTGCTGGTTTCTATTTGCTTTTTGCTGCCGCTGATGTATCTGTCCATGGGCCATATGATAGGCTTGCCGCTCCCCACGTTCTTTTCTGGGGCGGAGAATGCCGTCCTGTTTGTGCTGACGCAGTTTTTGCTCACATTGCCCATTCTGTATGTGAACCGTAAGTTTTACATAGTGGGCTTCAAAGCTCTTTTTCACGGCTCACCGAACATGGATTCCCTGATTGCGCTCGGTTCTTCTGCGGCTGCGGTCTATGGCCTGTTTGCGCTGTATCAGATAGGCTACGGGCTCGGGCATGGTAATTTGGATTTAGTCCGCCAGTATAGTATGGACATTTATTTTGAGTCGGCGGCGATGATTCTGACGTTGATTACGCTTGGAAAGTATCTGGAGTCGCGTTCGAAGGGGAAAACTTCTGAAGCAATTACAAAATTGCTGTCTCTTGCCCCAGAAACGGCCGTGGTTCTCCGGGACGGGACAGAAACTGAAATTCCGGCGGAGCAGGTTCAGGTCGGAGATACGGTTGTTATCCGCCCGGGAGGAAGGATCCCGGTTGACGGGAAGGTTCTGGACGGAACGGGAACGGTTGATGAGTCTGCCGTAACCGGCGAAAGTATTCCGGTGGAAAAGAAGGCCGGGGACAGGATTGTCGCGGCAACAGTCAATCAGGCAGGTTTTTTCCGGTTTCGGGCCGAACGGGTGGGAGCGGACACAACGCTGGCACAAATTGTCCGGCTGATGGAGGAGGCAGGCAGTTCCAAGGCGCCGATTGCCCGTCTGGCGGACCGGGTGAGCGGGGTATTTGTCCCTGTGGTTATTGCAGTTGCGGTACTGTCAGCTATTGCCTGGTTGATTTTGGGGCACTCGTTTGATTTTGCGCTTTCCATCGGAATTGCGGTTCTAGTTATTTCTTGTCCATGTGCGCTGGGGCTTGCAACGCCGACAGCCATTATGGTTGGTACGGGCAAGGGGGCGGAGAACGGAATTTTGATAAAAAGTGCGGAATGCCTTGAAACAACACATTTGGTAAATACAGTGGTTTTGGATAAAACAGGGACGGTCACAGAAGGGAAACCGAAGGTGGCGAAGCTGGTTCCAGCGCAAGGGGTGACGGAAGCGCAGCTCCTTTCGGTTGCGGCGGCGCTGGAAAAGCCCTCCGAGCATCCGTTGGCAGGGGCTGTTTTACAGGAGGCGCAGAGCCGTTCAATTGCGTTTGCCGCTGCGGAAAATTTCCGCGCTATCGCGGGAGAGGGCTTGTCCGGAACGGTTTCCGGGAAGGCTGTGCTGGCGGGAAACCTGAAATTGATGCGGAATCATAAAATCGAGCTAAACGGATATGATAACATTGCGGATAATCTAGCAAAGGACGGAATGACGCCGCTGTATTTCGCGGAAGACGGCAGATTCTTAGGGGTAATCGCCTGTGCAGATCCTATCAAGCCCGGTAGCGCGCAGGCGGTGGCAGATTTTCGTGCCTTAGGGCTTGATGTGGTTCTGCTGACCGGGGACCATAGGCGGACAGCGGAGGCTGTCGCTAAGCAGGCCGGAATTTCGGAAGTCATTCCGGAGGTCATGCCGCAGGATAAAGAACGCGTCGTTCGCGAAATTCAGGCGAGAGGGAAAAAGGTCGCCATGATAGGGGACGGCATTAATGACGCTCCCGCGCTGATGCGTGCGGATGTCGGGATCGCAATTGGGGCGGGAACGGATATTGCGATAGAATCTGCGGATATCGTCCTGATGAAAAGCGATTTGTCCGATGCGGTGACGGCTGTGGAGTTGTCCCGTGCAACTATCCGCAATATCCGGCAAAACCTGTTTTGGGCGTTTATTTATAATATTATCGGCATCCCGTTGGCTGCGGGCGTATTTTACCCGCTTTGGGGCATTAAACTCAGCCCGATGATAGGCGCCCTGGCGATGAGTTTCAGTTCTGTTTGCGTGGTGTCCAATGCGCTGCGGCTGAAATTATTCCGGCCGAAGCACGTAAAACAGGAAGTTAACCAACAATTAACCATGAAAGGAGAAACAAACATGAAAAAAATAATGAAAATTGAGGGAATGAGCTGTGGACATTGCACCGCAAGGGTGGAGAAGGCACTGAATGCAATCCCCGGTGTCAGCGCGTCAGTCAGCTTGGAGGACAAGAGCGCAACGGTCAGCCTTTCCGGGGATGTGACGGATGATACGCTGCGCAGCGCGGTGATAGATGCGGGATATGAGGTCGTTTCGATTCAATAATTTAACAAGGGGGGATTTTATGAAAGCCGACCACGAAAAAGTCAGCCGTCTGCTGAAAACCGCGCGGGGCCAGATTGAGGGCATTCTGAAAATGGTGGAGGAGGACAAATACTGCATTGATATCTCCAACCAGGTTATGGCAGCCGAAGCGGTACTGAAAAAAGCAAATCGGGAAATTATCCGGGCGCATATGGAAAGCTGTGTTAAGGAGGCGTTTGCAAAGGGAGACGAAAAACATGCGGAGGAAAAAATAGAGGAACTCGTTGGTATTATTTCAAAGCTGTAGTTTGTTGGCGGTATTGCTTCCCAATATAACAACGTCTATAACAACGTCACAGCTTTAAAATATTGCAGTTTTGCGGCACATTTGGACGGAATAGAACTTCCGTCCTTTTTTGATTAAAATTAAAAAAGCAACGGCTGTAAAAAACCGTTGCTTTTTTATGCAAGAAATATGATAGTGACCACTGTCGGGCTTTGTGCAACCAAGCATGGGGTTATTTGTTTTTTCTGTCATGCCTTCCTTACTTTCCACAACGCCGCCAACGGCGGATGTCGCAGTTCTCCAGCTGCATTTGTGCATGTGCCTTTTCTCCATTTTTCGCAAGGATTTTCAAATATCCACTGCTACATACAATCGTCCGTTCTTCCAAAGATAGATTGGTTGCTTCCGGAGATTTTGCGGTCAAACCACTACTTAACATTTTGGCAATGTCGTTTTGTGTCTGCCTTCTGGGTTATTTTTCCACTTTCTTATATTTATATTCTGAATATGGTTTCCGTTTGTCTGACGAAGCAGAACAGCTGGCCACTGATAGCAAGATGGTTGCCAAAAACACTGTAGTCCCTATGCTACTATATTATTAAGGCTGATAAAAACCATTTTTAGAATCGTATTTACCACTGTTATATCCCTTTTCCAAACCCTTATAATATTTATAGGAATCGGGGTCGTTTTCCTTTAAGTACTCCTCAAAGGACTGGTTGGATTTCGATGAAGAACTGCCAGAACTTTTGGATTTGCTGGAACTGCTGGAACTCTTAGAACTGCCGGAGCTTTTTGAGCTACTAGAACTGCTGGAACTCTTAGAACTGCCGGAGCTTTTTGAGCTACTAGAACTGCTGG
>CABSKZ010000091.1 GCA_902478395.1 uncultured Eubacteriales bacterium
ATTATAAAGTTTCGCCATCTTCTTAGATTGGTAAATATCAGGTACAGTTTCATTCGTCTCCCATTTTGAGATCGTTTGTCTGCTAACTCCTATTTTTTCAGCCACTTCTTCCTGTGATAAGCCGCTTTTCTTTCTCGCATGGAATAAACTATTGCCTAAATTCATACAAACCCTCCTTGTCAATTGATGATTTTATTATAAACGCTAACTATATAAAACGCTACCAAGCAAATCTTCCATTTTCGCCCGATAAATTGACAAATACCGATTTGTTTTTCACAATTCTACCACGAAAATATGAACTTTTCAATCTCATGAAAAAACAGCTTTTGAAATTCCTATTCCAGAAATGGCAATTTTCTAAAAAACTGGTATAAAAGAATTTACATTGCTACAATAAGTAGCGGTCAAAACATCAAGTGCATATAATCCCCCAAACAATAGTTTGTCTCGTGCCTCCGATAATTATAGTATATCATAAAAACATGAAATTTTCTACCATTTACACAGAGGAAGCCCGAACAATGGAACATTTTGTTTCGCGCGCTCCTTGTCCAGTAGTGGCCAAAAAGGTGTAAGCGGATACACCGCTTACACCTTCTGTAAATTATGGGGGTGAAAAAACATAGTTAGTCTGTCTGCGTGGACACAAATAAATGGTGGTTTTGTTTCCGCCAAAAAAATGCCGCCTTTAGGAGAAAGAACAAACGAAAATAAATACAAAATGCGGTATGGTGATATTTCGAGAAAGGTTTTACAGGTTAAATCGTTCTATTCATATTTCTTTCCTGTACAGTCTGCACATTCGGCGTACCGCCTGCCGCGCATCACCGCGTCGTACAGGCGGAAGCCGCCGGAAAGGTTATAGCAGTCGAAGCCGTTCCCAGCCAGAATACGGCATGCAATGTAGCTTCTCAGCCCACTGTGGCAATGGACATAAACTGGTTTCCCGCGCTCCAGTTCGCCGAGCCGTTCGCGCAGCTCATCGAGCGGGATGTGTATAAATCCATCAATATGCGCGTCCGCGCGTTCCCTGCTCGTGCGCACGTCGAGCAGGATAACGTCCTGCCGCTTTTGCAGGCTCGCGACGTCGTGCCAATAAAAGTTTTTCACCTTGCCCGTCAACACGTTTTCCATGACGAAGCCAGCGATGTTTACCGGATCCTTGGCCGATGAAAACGGGGGCGCATAGCACAGCTCCAGCTCCGCCAAGTCAAACGCCGTCATGTTTGCGCGGATGGCCGCCGCCGTAACGTCACAGCGCTTATCCACGCCGCTGAATCCCACGAACTGCGCCCCTAAAATCCGGCCGGTTTTCTTTTCAAACAGCATTTTTACCGCCATGTTCTGCGCGCCGGGATAATAGGTCGCGTGAGACGGGGAGTAGGTGTATGTTTTTTCATAGTCATACCCCAGCTCTCTTGCAGCGGTTTCATTAATGCCCGTTGCGGCGACCGTCATATCAAAAATCTTCAAAACGCTGCTTCCCTGTGTGCCGCGGTATTCACTTTCAAAACCGCAGATGTTGTCCGCTGCGATTCTGCCCTGCCGGTTCGCCGGCCCGGCAAGAGGGATGGACGTTTTCTGCCCCGTGACGAACTGCGTGACCTCAACAGCATCGCCGACCGCATAGATGTCTGCATCGGAGGTCCGCATATGCGCATCTACGATGATACTTCCGCGCGGATTCAGTGCCAGTCCTGCATCTTGTGCAAGCTGCGTGTCCGGCCGGACGCCGACTGACAAAATGACCATATCCGCCATAGCGCACCCGCGGCTAAGCGTGAGCTTGATTCCATCACCCGAAGGGCTGAGGGCCTTGACTGCGTTTGAAAGCAGGAGCTTTACGCCCTTTTCTGTAAGATAGTTGTGAACCTCGCAGGCCGTATCGAAATCCAGCGGTGCAATCAGGTGGTCGGCCAGTTCTACAATGGTAGTTTTCAGCCCAGCGCGGACCAGGTTTTCCGCCATTTCCACGCCAATGTATCCGCCGCCGACAACCACAGCCCGTTTTGGATGTTTTTCCCGGATATACGCCTCAATTGCAAGCGTGTCCGGTATATTGCGCAAGGTGAATACTCCTTCGGAGCCGATACCCGGAATGTCTGGTCGGATAGGGGAAGCTCCGGGGGAAAGAACCAGCTTGTCATAGCGCTCCTCATATTGTTCTCCGGTTTCCAGGTTCCGGACCATAACGCTTTTCTTCTCACGGTTGATAGCGGTTGCCTCATTTTTTGTCCGCACATCGATGCGGAACCGCCTGTTTAATCCCTGGGGCGTCTGCACGGTCAATGCGTCCCGGCTTTGGATTTCGCCGCCGATGTAGTACGGCAAGCCGCAATTTGCAAAGGAAACGTATTCCCCGCGTTCCAAAAGCACAATTTCCGCCGATTCGTCCAGACGTCGGAGCCGCGCCGCCGCAGATGCGCCGCCGGCAACCCCGCCGATGATTACTGTTTTCATCTGTATCCTCCATTCTACTGCGTCTTGCCGCAGTGATAGTTTTTTTGCTATTCGATCAAAGCGATATTGTCCTCCAGCGTCTTTTTGCTGATGGTACCCTGATAGCCCTTTGAAACGTAACCCTCCTTATCGATAAACAGCGTGGAGGGAATGGATGAAACGCCATAAAGATAGGATGCTTCCAGCTTCGTGTCAAAATAGATTGGAAAATCGAAGCTCTCCTTGTCTATAAATGTCTGCGCCTTTTGAATGGTCTCCCGCTGGCCGTCCGTCTGGTTGACCATCAAAAATACCACCTCTCCGTTTTTGTCGCGGTAAACCTCGTTGAAATGGGGCATTTCACTTTGGCAGGGGCCGCACCAGCTGGCCCAGAAATTGAGTACGATCGGCTTGCCCTTGAAGTCGGAAAGCTGGACCGTATTCCCGTCCGAATCGGTTACCGCAAAATCCGGTGCTTCTATTTTTTTCGGCTGTGCGGTTGGCCCGGCCGGGTCTTCCGTCTGTGATTGCGGCGTATATTTGGATGTGAGCGACTGGTAGGCAAACACAGCCAGCGCAAACAGCGCGGCAAATATAACAACACTGATGATGACTTTTATTTTATTTGACATAAGTACCCTCCCTTTAGCCTTGTGACGGTATTTAAACGCTCAGCAGAGACAGAAAATATCCCATATACCCAGTTGCCATCAGTACGCCGACGAGAATCAGCAGGGAACCGGAAACAATGTTGATGACCCTGTAATGCCGTTTGATGAAATCGAAAGCGGATTTCAGCCTGTCTATCAGCACAGCGCTGGCAACAAACGGGATTCCAAGCCCCAGGGAATAGGCCAGAAGCATCAGGATTCCCTTTGCCAGCCCGCCCTGCTGTGCAGCCAGCATCAGCGCGGAGCCTAAAAAAGCGCCGACACATGGCGTCCAGCCGACAGAAAACACCGCTCCGAACAGGATGGAAGGGAAAAAACCAGCACGGTTTTTCCGCAGCCCGCCCTGGGTATGTCCGTTTAAAAACGGGAGCCGGATGACCCCCAGAAAATTCAGGCCGAATAAAATGACAACTAGGCCCGTGACAAGATTTACAGCCGTCTGGTATTGCCGGACAAATTTGCCGACTGTTCCTGCGAATGCCCCCATTAAGACAAATACGAGCGTAAAGCCGAGCACAAATCCGAGCGCGCTCAGAACTGTCCTGCCCTTGCCGGCCTCCGCGTTCTGCCCAGTGAAATAGGATACGTAAACCGGAAGCATTGGCAGCAGGCAGGGGGAAATAAACGTCGTGATTCCTTCTAAAAAAACAATGACATAATCCATGCCTGACCTTCTCTCTGCGCTTTGCGAATAATCTTCAGCAGCTTTGCTAAAACTAATTTCAATTTAAAAAATAAGTTTCTCTGTATGCAACAGTGGAATGATATCTGATAAACGCACTGACACCGCATGCTTGGGAAAAAAAGAAGCAATTGACTGGAACATGGACGGGATGCGCCTTTCCGGCATCCGCCCTGGCCCGCAAAAGCCGTTCCGCTGCAGCACTTCCTTCACACTGATTCCATCCGTTGAAACAGAGAATTTTTACCCGCCGTTCCTCAAGGAAAATGGATGCGCTCCACCTGTTTAATATCTGTCATTTTACTACACCGGGCGCGGTTCGTCAACAGGAAAACGGAAAATTCGGCCAGAACCGCAATGTTGGAAAACGGTACGGATTTACCACAGGACCTTTCCAGCACCGGCAGATGGGCACCTTGACAAAAAGTTGTCCGACAAGTATAATTTATGTTAGTATACCACAAATCAGAATGGTTTTACTCAAATTTTTCACGGAAACAGGAGATGTTACAACATGAGCGAAGAATGTACACACGATTGCAGTTCCTGCTCGGAGGCGTGTTCCTCCCGTCAGCAGGATCCGGCAGATTTTCTGGAGAAGCCGAACGATCTGAGCAGCATTAAAAAGGTTATCGGCGTCGTAAGCGGCAAAGGCGGGGTAGGCAAATCTCTCGTCACGTCCCTGATGGCGGTGCAGATGAAGCGCAAAGGCTACCACAGCGCGATACTGGATGCAGACATCACCGGCCCCTCCATCCCGAAGGCGTTCGGCATTACAGAAAAGGCTGGCGGGAACGACTACGGCATTATGCCGGTTTCTACCAAAACCGGAATTGATATCATGTCCATCAACCTGCTGCTGGATAACGATACGGATCCGGTCGTCTGGCGAGGCCCGATTATTGCTGGAACAGTTAAACAGTTCTGGACCGATGTTATCTGGTCGAACGTTGATTTTATGTTTGTCGACATGCCGCCGGGAACAGGCGATGTTCCGCTGACGGTGTTCCAGTCTATCCCGCTCGACGGTATCATCATCGTCACCTCACCGCAGGAGCTGGTTTCCATGATTGTCGCAAAGGCAGTCAACATGGCGAAAATGATGAATATTCCGATTTTGGGAATCGTTGAAAATATGAGCTACGTCTCCTGCCCGGACTGCGGCAAAAAAATTGCGGTGTTTGGGGAAAGCCACATTGATGAAACCGCCGCGCAGTTTGGGATTCCTGTTCTGGCAAAGCTGCCGATAGATCCCGGCGCCGCGAAAGCGTGCGACGAAGGACGTATCGAGGACTACGAAGCGGATACCCTTTCCGGTGCGGCCGCGGCCGCGGAAGCGCTGCTTGAGAATTAGACATCGGGGGCGGGCACTGACACGCGAAGTCTACCCAATTTCATTTTTCGGCATTTGCTTGGCGTTTGTGGCAAGCAGCGGGCGAATCATCAAAAATTTCTGTACGATTGAACCGGGGATTGAAAAAGAGTAATTTGTAATGCCGTAACACATTACTGCGGGAAAACGCCCCTTTATAAGCTTTGATTCGGCGCTTCTATGCCCGGGTACAGGCACATTCTGCGCAAAGTGGACATAAGATGATAGTATCATGGCAGCCGCCATGAAATCTGTTTTAGGCGGAATGCGTTATGTCAGAGCTTCGAAATGACAACAGCTACCGCAGTTTCCGGCGCGCCTCTCTGACCGGGCTCGCGGTACTTGGTCTGTTTCTTTTCTTAATCTGGCTGTTTGCCGCGCTGCCCCATTGCGGTGCGAAAAGCTATTTCAGCACCGCGGAGATTTCCCTTTCTCCGGACGGAACTGGAACGCTGGTTTTCGGTGCAGCAGGTTCCCAAAAGGGCACACAGATTTCCCATGTCCCAGGGACAGCGGAAATCGTTCTGCACGGCGGAACCTACAGGGTTTTATTTACCTCCTCAGTCGAGCCGCCGGATGGGGCGTTTCCAGTCCCTGTCGTGTTTCTGATGGACGGCGCGCCTGTTGACGGCGTGAAAAGTACCGGAGTTTCCCTGCCGGAAAAGCAGAGGTACAATCTGACGGTACAGGTGACGGTGACGGTTCCCGAAGATACGGTCTCAATTCTGACGATCGTAAGCGAGAAACCGGCCCAGAAAATCCCTTCCCCCTCCGTGGTTTCTGTGGTACAGCTGGATTAATTCGGGCGAATCTGTTTCGCCCCTTACTTACCCAAGAGCCGTTTAAAACAGGAAAGCCGGCCCAGCAGCTGCTGGGCCGGCTTTTTAACGCAATGGCAGATAGCCGGGAATGGTTCTTTTTCATTTAGAAGAATTGCCTGTGTTTCTTAACTGGAGCTTTTTCTAGTACAGACGTCTAGCTGCAGCCGTGAATCCGTACGCTATTGTGCAAGTTGGAACAGATTTTCCCGCACCCGAGTCAAATCCTTTTCCTTCACCTCTTCCAACAGAAGGCTGACGTGCGGTTTCCGTTCGCGAAGCAGACGGAACAGATACGGGTAGTCGAGCATTCCATCCCCTGGCAGGGCGTAAACGGGCCTGCCGTTTTCGATTATGAAGTCTTTCAAATGTACGGCTGCAATGCGGTCACCGAACAAATCGAACGCTTCGTCGAGCAATTCTCTCTGGTTTTGATAATTTTCCGCTGTGATGAGATTGACTGGGTCGAAAATGGCCAGCACATTAGACGCGCCAATGTCGTCCAAAAAGCGTTTCATACGCTTCGGGGAATAGACAGTAAAAATCGAAACCGGTTCTATCCCGACGCATACGCCGAGAGAGGCGGCATATGCCACAAGCCCGCGCATGACGGAGAGAAAATCCTGGTAATTTTCTTCCGAATGATTTTTGGGGTTGAAGCTGAAATCGGCGTTTATTGACCCGGTTTCCGTGCCGATCATATCGGCGCCCAGAAATTTGGCGTATTGGATGTGTTCCTGAAAACGTGCAATTTGCACCGCGCGCTCTGTCGGATCGGGATGGACAGGATTAATGTAGCACCCCAATACGGAGATATGTATGCCGTTTTCCAAAAGCGGCTTGCCAATATGCCGTGCCAGCCCGGGGCTGAACATACCCGGCTGAAGATTTAAGTCCTGCGCTGATTTCAGCAGAGCGAGCTGGATGGTGTCGATGTTGTTTTGCTTCAGACGCGCGGCGAGCGTGGGGATGTCCGCGCAGTCGATGTCGTGCGCTCTCATTCCAATATTCATAGATGTGTTCCTTCCTTTCAGTGTTGGGGTAGGCATAAGAGGGGGATATACTCCCTCATGCCCAAGCCGGAAAATGCTTCTGGCTGCTTTTATTATACCGGATTTTTCTGGAGGCTGCAAGTAAAAGCCGCACTGTTATTTGTTTACAGCCCATCCATAAAAGAAAAATTCTCTATGAACCGGCCTCCAGTCAGATTCCTGCCAATCTGTTTTTTATATGGAAGAGCAGTTTTATGCTCCATGCTTCAGTGTAACAACGACAAGCTCTGGTCGGTTAAAAATCCGCGCTGGAATCCTGCTGTCGCCGAGGCCGCGGCTGACAACCATCGTCGTCTCTTTTTCCTTATAAAAACCTTTTGTATATTTGGGAAACAGCCCCTGTGCAGGAGCGAACAACCCGCCGATAAGCGGAAGCCGGACCTGGCCGCCATGCGCATGTCCGGAAAAAACGAGATCCATTTCCGCCCCGGCATAAAGGGATATCCGTTCCGGGTGGTGCGCCAGCAGGATACGGAAACGGCCCTCTGAATCCGCACGCAATCCTGCGAGCGCGTGCTCTACTTTATCAAACGGCTGTTTCTTTTGCACATCGATTTCCCAAAGCCCGCACAGCGCGATTTTCCCGCCGGAACAGAAGAGCGTTTCGCAGGAATTTTCCAAAAGCCGGACCCCAGTCGTTTTCAGCTTTTTCAAAAGCGCTGCACAGCAGGCGGACCGCTCCTCATGATTCCCCGTAACGTAGTAGGACGGGGCAATCCGCGCCAGCCTTTTTGCGAACGCGCAGGCGCGATCGATGTTTGGCCTGCGGCTGTTGATGATGTCTCCGGTGATGATAATGATATCCGGTTTGCATGCGCGAACCTTTTTAAAGAAGTAGTCCGGACTGTAGTTCTTGTTATGCAAATCTGAAATCTGGAGAATACGGAACCCATCGAATGCCTCCGGCACGTTTGGGCTTTTAAAAGTGTAGGGGGTAATCATAATATTGTTGTTGCCCCAGTGAAGCCAAAACAGCAGGGCCACAAGGACGGCGGCGCCGGCGGGGATGAAGACGTACCACATAAAATTCCCAAAGCCTTTCCACCCACAGAAAATCATGCAATATGCCTTATCTGCGGGCGGCTAAGGCGTATTGCGGCGGCGCCGCGAAAAATAGCAAAGCTTTTTATGAGAGCGCATTTTCTACATATCTTTTACCAAATTGTTTATCCATTTTCCGCTTCGGATTCGCGGCATCACAAACGCGGCCTTTACGAATTCTTCCGCGAGACTGAGCGCATAGACGATGCGGATGTCCCAATGCAGGATTAGTCCGGAGAAGAAGGTCAGAGGCAGGGCGATAGCCCAGATGCCGAGAGAGTCGAGCAGCAGGCATATTTTGGTGTCGCCGCCGCTGCGCATCGTACCGACAATGTGCGTTAGATTATAATTCTTAAAAGGCATAAACGCGCCGATAATCATGATAATGGCCGTCGCGTCTGCCGCCGCCTCCTGCGATACATTGAAAAAGCTTACGAAAAACGGCGCAATGGCAATGGTAATCAGGCAGAACACCAGCCCGACGCCGAAGCTTAAATAGTCGAACCGCTTTGCGTACAGATACGCCTTTTTTTCGTCTCCCTCGCCAATGGTCTTGCCAATCATCACACCGCTGGCATACCCCATCCCGAAGAAAAACACAGAGAGCATCTGCTCCACGATTTTCGCAATGTTTACAGAAGCGATGATATTGGTTCCCATGTAGGAGTAAATGACGGAGAACAGGGCCACGCCGATACCCCAAATGGATTCGTTCAAAATAACCGGTGTAACGGTTTTCATAAACCGGCGGAAAAAGTCCTTTCCTACCCGGAAAAAGTCATGGACGCGCGGCGCGAGACTGCGGTAGCGCCCGTACAAAATCCAAATCAGAATGACGGCCTCGACCACCCTCGCCGCAACCGTGCCGATTGCCGCACCCGTCACGCCGAGCTGCGGGAAGCCGAACTTTCCGAAAATCAGCACATAGTTAATGCCGCAGTTGATGAACAGAGACAGAAACGACATGGCCAGAGGGACGCGCGTCCGTTCCACGCTCCGCAGGGAGGCCGCAATCGCAAGAGAGATGGAGTTGGGAATGTAGCTGAGGGCCACTACCCGCAAATAGGAGCTGCCTTGCTCGATGACCACCGGGTCGCCGGAAATCAGGTTCATTATGGTATGCGGCGCGGCAAGTCCAACGAGTGTAAAGAGAACCGCGGGGATAAGATTCAGCGTGATGTTGATGCCCAGCGATTTGCGGATGCTCAGCTCGTCCCCCTTGCCCCAAAACTGCGCGACAAACACGCTTGAGCCGCTGCAAATGCCAAAAAAGATAAGCGACAATACAAAAAAGAACTGGTTCGCTAGCCCCACAGCGGCAATGCTCGCGTCCCCAAGCTGCCCAATCATGATGGTGTCCATCGTGTTGAGCGTACTGTTCAGTAGGTTTTGCA
>CABSKZ010000092.1 GCA_902478395.1 uncultured Eubacteriales bacterium
ATTCTGATACGATAATTAGTATAAAAAATATCAGGAGGAATTTACGATGGCATGTTCCAACAACAGGGCCTGCGCCTGCACCTATCCCGGATGTCCGCGCCACGGGAAATGCTGTGAATGCGTAGCATATCACCGGGACCACGAAGGCGGTATTCCCGGCTGCTTCTTTTCCAAAGAAGGAGAAGCCTTGTGGCAGCGGGATTTGAAGACATTTTTTAAGGACAAGGGAATACAATAAAAAACAGGCGGATTTACCATCCGCCTGTTTTTTAATAGACTCTCCGTGTATAACCGCCGCTTTGCGGTGTTCTGCCGGTTCCGTTATCGTTTATCATGCCGTTTGCATTCGCCATACCATTTGTATTTGCCATACCATTATTGCTGCGCACGTTATTGGCCACCGTTGTCATCCTGCTGCGCGGGCGCGTGGTCGAATTATAAAACGTTACAAATTTCACCGAATACAGGTCGCAAACGGTATAGGTTTCCTCGGTCGGGTCATACAGTGTTAAAAAATTGACGCCCGATGCATATAAAATTCCTTCCCGCGTTACGATGCTGTTCGTTCCAATCAGAAAATCGACTACGACATAATAGCCAATGTTATTCGTCAGTATAGCGCCGAAAGAACCGTTGAACACCTCTTCATTGCTTTGCGGGTTCTCGATCTGCTCCGGCGTATCCGTCGACTGCATTTGAAGACCCTCTGTCTGCATGTTTCCACTGTTCATCATATGATATGCACACCCTTTCCGGCCCGCTTACATATTGAGAAAACCGACGCGACATATTTCGCGGACCTGAACTGTCGCGTTTACAGTGGTCTGCGCAGTGCGCAGGCCAAGATATGTGAAAGTGAAATTCACTCTATCTTTTATCATGTCTGATAGTATGCGTCAGTCGGGTTATAGAAGCAATGGTCCCCGATTCTTACGACAAAATAGCCTATGCTGCTGGGAAAATTCTGCGGGCAGGTTGGTGAATACGGGTTGAAGAACCACAGGGCAGAACCGAGGTTATAGAGCCGGTTTCCCGCTATCGCCCATTCGGCAATATCCCAGTGAATCTGTTCCAGTGCCATGTTATAAATGTTCTGCGGGTTGTACCGGCCGTTCCGGGTCTCTGACACACATTCGAATTGCCCAGGCTGGAATATGATATTCCGGATGCTCCCCTGTCCGACGCGGGCATATTCGCCGCCCGGCGCACGCACACGGTTCATAACAACACTGGCAACGGCCCGCATGCCGTTATCTCCTTCGCCGCCGGCCTCACAGGCGATCAACCGCGCTAAAAGTTCGAGGTCTGAATACGCCAAACGCCACCCCCTCCTTTCCTAATGCGCCGCCGTATATTTGCCACG
Source organism: uncultured Eubacteriales bacterium (assembly GCA_902478395.1). Lineage (GTDB taxonomy): Bacteria > Bacillota > Clostridia > UBA1381 > UBA9506 > CABSKZ01. The sequence goes on from CABSKZ010000092.1 coordinate 1,364, forward strand.
GAGGCCATAACAGTATACTATATGAAGGCTCGGTGCGATATATGCAAAGCTGCACATAATTGGGACCGGCTGAAAATTCATTCTTGATAACCAATACTATGCATTATATAATATTATGCAAAAGGAGGTATTGTTTTGGACGTTCAGACAAAGAAAGGCGTTTTGGAAATTTGTGTGTTAGCCGCGTTGAAAAAAGAGCCTTCTTACGGATATAAAATCGTGGGGGACGTATCGAGGTGTATTGAAATTTCAGAATCCACCTTATATCCAATCCTCCGCCGTTTGGAAGGCGGCGGATTTCTCAGCACCTACACGTTGCAGCACAACGGCCGCCTCCGGAAATACTACCAGATTACACCTGAGGGTGAACAGAAGGTACGCGACTTCTTAGAGGGATGGGAACAGCTGAGGCTAATCTATGCGTTTATCAGGAAGGAGTTCGGATATGAACCGGAATGAATTTATAACGGAACTGACAGAAAAGCTCGCCCATCTGCCAAAAGCAGAACGCGCTGAAGTGATTGGCTATTACTGCGAGCTGATTGACGACGGACTGGAGAACGGTCAGGCGGAAGAAGACCTTTTGCGAAGCTTTGCCTCGCCAGACGAAATTGCAAAACAGTTGGAGGAACGGCTTTTTTGCCCTCGCGGAAAAAACATCCGATACCTTGGGCTGAAGCGCGGCCTTCTTATCGGCACATGCCCGGTAACGCTGCCTCTTTTCGTCTCCGGATACGCAGTGCTGGTCAGCCTCGTCTGTGTCGCGGCGGCCCTGTCCATTGCTTCCGGCCTGTATTTCCTGCTGAGTTTCTACCTGATGACGAAAGGACTCCTGCCAGGATTATTTCAATGCGGCGCCTCTATCATGTTCTCTGGGCTTTCCGTCTTATTCTGGATCGGGACCGAAAAGCTATGGAAACTGTCCGTTACGTTTACAAAATATGCAAACAGGTCCGTCAGACGCCTGTTTCAAAGGGAGGTCTAACATATGCGCACAAAAACGGCTATAATTGTCGGCGGCACTATGGCTGCGGCAGGTATCCTGATTTGTTGTTTCGTTTTCTTTTTTGCCGGTTTTGATTTCAGCAAAATCGCGACTGTAGAGACTTATTCCGAAAAGACCTCTACATTTTCATCCGAATCAGTCCGGCAAATAAATCTTGAATTGGACGGAAGCCGGGTCGAGTTACTGCAAACCGAGCAGCAGGATATCAGCCTCACATATAATACCGGAAAAGATATGGATTATGCCATCACTGAAACGGACGGTATTTTACGCATTTCCACGAAGTGCGCTCCTGAATGGTTTGTCTCCTTTACAGACGGATTTTTGAGCGGCATTATCGATTTTCAGCACCGGAAGGTCGTTCTCAGAATTCCGGAAGGCTACGAAGGAAACATTGATATTAAAACACAAAACGGTTCCGTTAAACTTGATTCCCTTTCTCTCACTGGGAATATCTCCCTTACTACTTCCAACGCTTCCGTTAGAGGAAACCGGATAAGCAGCAAAACGCTTGCCATTCAAAACAACAACGGCTCAATACACCTGTCTCAAGTACGCACCGCATCGCTTCATTCAGTTACAGGCAACGCGCGGATCACGCTCGAATCGGTCACAGCGGAAAAGGAAGCAATTGTAGAAAACAACAACGGTTCTATCCGTTTAGCGCGCCTGGATTGTCCGGATATCCTCCTATCAACCAAAAACGCTTCCATCAAAGGAACAGTTTCCGGAAACAAAGAGGATTTCCAAATTTCGGCCGATGTTAAAAACGGAGCTTCCAATCTTCTTTCCACATTCAATTCAGCGGCTCAGAAACAACTTGTCGCTTCTGCCGCAAATGGTTCGGTTCAAATAAATTTTACGAATGAAACATAAAAAGATGGAGGCGCGGCTTTTGCCGCACCTCCATCTTTTCCGTTCTCCCCCAAGGGATGTTATCTGGGTTCAATTGACAATTTGATAGCGGTCCTCTCTTCTCCATCGATCTCCACGTCGGCAAACGCCGGTATGCAAATCAAATCCATCCCGGAAGGTGCCAAAAACCCCCTTGCAATTGCCACCGCCTTAATTGACTGGTTCAACGCTCCTGCCCCGATTGCTTGGATTTCTGCTGCGCCGCTTTCTCTGATAACGCCTGCCAAGGCGCCTGCCACGGAATTTGGATTAGATTTTGATGAAACCTTTAGTGCTTCCATCGCCGAAACCCCCTCCTTGGTTATTTCAATCCCCTTTTACCCCATTTACGGCCTACTCTTTCAATATAGTATTCTACATGATTCTACAAAATCCTTCTTTTTATCATTTTTTCATTATATTACCCAAATAAATAGCTCAATTTTTATGCAATTCATACAACACAAATAAAAGGAATAATTCTGGGTATTCTGGAAAAAATAACATCACAAATCTACATTACATGATAATTGGAGGCAGAATATGAAAAAGCGAATATGTTTGGCATCCCTGATTGCTGTATTCATCTTCACAGCCAGCGCGGTTTCCTTCAATACCGTTCCGGCAGACAAAACAGCGGACGCCGCGTCGCGCGGCAGCAGCGACATCCAGCTTCTCGCACGCTGTGTAAACGGAGAGGCGCGGGGTGAACCGTATGTAGGGCAGGTCGCGGTGGCTGCCGTCATCTTAAACCGCGTGAAGCACCCCTCTTTTCCCAACACGATATCCGGCGTTATTTACCAGCCGCGCGCGTTTACCGCTACGATTGACGGACAAATTAACGTTCCCATCAGTACGGAATCAACCGTCTACAAGGCCTGTCAGGACGCAATGAACGGCTGGGACCCCACAGGCGGCGCGGTTTATTACTATAACCCGGCAAAGACAACAAACAAATGGATTTATTCCCGCGAAGTGATTAAAATCATCGGCAAACACCGCTTTGCGAGATAACCGCTTGCATATGTGCCTCACCCGGCCCACGGTCTGGCATAAAATAATTCAGTGGGCCGGAAAGGTACGGTTTTATGAGCGAACATTATGAAGAGGAAAAAAAGAGAGAATTTCGTTATAATGCGGTGACCGGCGTTGTAATTGCTGTGCTGGCGGTACTTTCCGTAGTCGGCATCGTGCAGTACAAGCGCGCCAACGAACTGGAACAGTCCATGGAGAACCAGTACGTCCGTTCCTTCCACGACATGGCCGACTATGTGCGTGATGTTGACGTGCTTCTGAAAAAATCCATGCTGGCGACTGGTGCGAACCAGATGTCATCCCTCTCCTCGCAGGTATTTATGCAGGCCGCCTCCGCAAAGGCATGCCTGGCGCAGTTGCCCACAGAAAACGAACATCTGGATAAGACTTCAAAATTTCTCTCCCAGGTGGGCGACTATACGTCTTATCTTTCCAGCAAAGTTATTGACAGCGGGAAGATATCCGATGAGGAGTATGCGACGCTGATGGAGCTTTCCAAAACTGCCAGCGCAGTCAACAGTGGGTTGGAGGAGCTGCAAAGCAGCCTCTATTCCGGCCAGCTCAACTTTGACAGTGTCACTGGAATTACCGCCCACGCCAGCGAGGAAACCGACGACGATACTCCCGTCGGGCTGGCAAAAATCGAGCAAGAATTCCAGGATTATCCAACTTTGATTTATGATGGCCCATTCTCCGAGCACATTGAAAAGATGGAACCGGAGATGCTTAAAGGAAAGATAGAGGTTTCCCAGGATACCGCGCTGGAAATGGCAAAATCGTTTTTAAAAGGCCGTGCGGACAGTTTGAGTTATGACGGAGAAACCGGCGGAAGCATTCCTGCGTATTCATTTTCTTCGCCGGCGGACGGCGATTCACAGGTAAACATTGAAATCACAAAGCAGGACGGCATGGTGCTGTGGATGTTGGATTCACGGCCAGTCGGCGACGCGGTTCTGAGTGTAGACGACGCAAAACGTGCCGGCTCAGATTTCTTAGAAAAAATGGGCTACCATAGCATGAAGGAAAGCTATTATGACCGCTCAAACAATGTTGCTACGATTAACTACGCCTACGTGCAAAACGGCGTTACAATGTATTCCGACCTCATCAAAGTGAAAATTGCGCTGGATAACGGGGATATCATCGGTTTCGAAAGCCGCGGCTATCTGATGAGCCACAAGCAGCGGGATATTCCACAAAATCTGATAAGCGAGGCCGCTGCGAAAGCGAAAATCAATCCGCACCTGACGATTCAGACGTCCTCCATGGCGATGATTCCGCTGGAAAGCAAACGGGAGGTGCTGTGCTACGCATTCCAGGGTTCATTCGATGACCAGAACTTTATCATCTATATCAATGCCGCAACCGGCAAGGAAGAAAAAATTCTGATGCTGATTGAATCTGAGGATGGAATCCTGACTATGTAGCGTATTTTGTTTTAAAAATAATAAAAATTTTTCCTCTCATATTCAAAGGATGAACGGACAAAATACTATTGTGACAGAGATAATCTGTTGCAATAGTATTTTTTCATGAAACCAATCTTGATAACAACAGGAGAAATTGCAGAGCAGTTTTAAGATACCGGCTTAACCCTATAATGAATGTTCAGTCCATTATATACGGTGAAACGGCACCTGCGTGGATTTGAAAACGCGGGATATCCTGAAAGATATCATGCAATAGGTTTCACAGAAATAACGGCACTGGGAACAGTGCTGTAGCTTATTTCTTTTAATAAGGGGTATACTCCCCGTCATTGAACGTTTCGGCGGTGAATTGCCGCTGGAATAAGTAAAAGAAACCCGCCGCCTAAGAGGCGGGGCGCATCTTAGTTTTAGTTATAATAATGCTGCCGCAAAACTGGTAAACGTCGGCACAAAAAATTGGAGAGTGAAAAAAGTGAGCAGACATTCAATCATGTCAGATAAGTTAAAAGAGGAAATCGCAAAAGAATTGGGCGTATATGATAAGGTAAAACAATCTGGCGGTTGGGGTGACGTAACTTCACGTGACTGCGGAAATATGGTGACAAAAGCCATTCAGATGGCGGAGCGGTCAGTCAATCAGCAGTCATAACAGCTCTCGGGCGGATAAAACCGCCAATTCTGCGGAGGATACCTGGATGATATTGAAACGGAAACTGAGTATTTCAGCTGAGCACCTTTTCAAAAAGTCAGCCCGGTAACCGCGGGAGTTCCGTTACAATCGGAATAAAAGAAGGGTTCTGCCTAGCGCAGAACCCTTCTCTACATAAGAATGATGTTTTAAATTCTCGCAACGCCGGTTTTTCTTGCCGCTTCCGCAACTGCTTTGGCCACAGCAGGCGTAACCTTCTCATTGAAGGAATCTGGAATGATATATTCCGGCCGCAATTCATCTTCTGGAATAACGTTCGCAATCGCCTTTGCAGCCGCAATTTTCATCTCATCGTTGATATCGCTGGCCCGAACGTCTAACGCACCGCGAAAAATACCTGGGAACGCAAGAACATTATTGATTTGGTTGTCAAAATCGCTGCGGCCTGTCCCCATGATTTTTACGCCTGCTTCTTTCGCCAGGTCTGGCATAATTTCCGGAACCGGATTCGCCATGGCAAACACAATTGGATCTTTCGCCATGGTTTTCACCATTTCCGGCGTTAACACGCCTGCGGCAGAGACCCCGATAAAGATGTCAGCTCCCTTCACAACATCCTCCAGCTGACCCTTTTTCTTTTCCAGATTTGAAATTTTCGCCATTTCCGATTTAATGTCATTCAATCCGTCGCGTCCCTCATAAATAGCGCCCTGCCGGTCGCATAAAATCACTTTTTTCAGGCCAGTGCTCATGAGCAGCTTTGTAATGGCAATGCCCGCAGCACCGGAGCCGTTTACAACGACTTCCATATCCTCAATTTTTTTGCCAACCAGCTTGAGAGCATTTATCATTGCCGCGAGGACGACAACGGCTGTCCCATGCTGATCGTCATGGAAAATCGGAATGTCGCACTCTTCTTTTAAGCGCTTCTCAATTTCGAAACAGCGTGGTGCGGAAATATCTTCCAAATTAACGCCCCCAAAGGAGCCGGCAATCAGTTTGACGGTGTTTACAATTTCATCGACACTTTTGGAACGGACACAAAGAGGGAACGCGTCCACGCCGCCGAACCGTTTGAACAACACGCATTTTCCTTCCATAACCGGCATCCCCGCCTCCGGGCCAATGTCACCCAGGCCGAGCACCGCAGTTCCATCCGTTACCACGGCGACCATGTTGCCGCGCCGGGTATAAGTATAGGATAAATCAACATCCTTTGAGATTTCGAGACAGGGCTCCGCAACGCCTGGCGTATATGCGACGGACAAATCTTCCTTGGTATTGACTTCTGCGCGCAGCGCAATCTCAAGTTTTCCCTGCCATTGCCTATGTTTTTGAAGTGCGATTTCTTTTTTTGTCATGCTTTTCACCTTTCTCACCTAATTTTATATTGCTTTTGTTATTCTATCTGCTGCACAATAAAACGGCTTAAGAGAAATGATTCCACCGTTTGCGCACAGGCTATTTTATGTTATTCTATAAAAAACTTACACATTGGCTTCCGCCTTTTTCCGGCGAAAAACAATGACAGTTGATACCCAAATACGCGCTGTTCTCCGGAAGCTTTGATTCCGAAAGGCTTGGAATGCAGAGTCCCAATGCCGATTGCTAACGACATGGTAAAGCGCACATTAAATATTCAGTTCCTTTAAAACAGACTGCAAATGCTGTGCGGACTTTTGCAGTTTTTCCTGTTCTTCCTCTGTAAAATTAAATTTAATCACCCGTTCCGCGCCGCCAATGCCAATGATGTTCGGGAGACTGAGGCAGACGCCGTCAATTCCATAAAACCCATGAATCATCCGAGTCGTATGGTACAGTGTTTTCTGATTCTTTACCACCGCCTGGCACAGGCTGACAACAACGGACGCAATCGCGTAATAGGTCGCGCCCTTCCGTTTGATGACCTCCGCGCCGGAGTTACGGACACTGGTTTCTATCTCACCTTTATCCACATGCAGGCCGTGCTCTTTGCAGTAGAGGTCAAATTCCATTCCACAAATATGGACAGAGCTCCAGACTGGAAACTGGGTGTCACCGTGCTCGCCGGCGATGAAGCCGTGAACATTTTTTACGTCCACTTCCGCCTTTTCGCTCAGCAGATACCGGAATCTTGCACTGTCAAGTGCCGCACCCGTACCAAACACCAAACCATCCGGCAGTCCGCTCACCTTTTGGACCACATACGTCAGGATATCCACCGGATTGGACACGACCATAATCACACCGCCGTTGTAATATTTCATAATACTGCGGGTGACGTCCTCCAAAATGCCAATATTCTTTTTGGCAAGGTCGATGCGCGTTTCACCCGGCTTCCGGCCCACGCCGGCGCAAATGATGATGATATCGCTGTCTGCCACGTCGCTGTATTCCCCGCAGTGTACGTCCATCTCCCCCAGCACGGAAAGTCCCTCGCGGATGTCCATCGCCTCGCCTTCTGCCTTGTCGTGATTGATGTCGATAATCACCAGTTCAGACACCAGATTTTTCATCGCCAGTGCGTAGGAGATCGTCGCGCCAACCAGCCCCGCGCCCACAACCGCTATTTTCGAATGCTTTCTAATCATACCTGACACCTCTGTTTCATTTTTTTCAGCAATTCTTTCTATTATAGTATGCGCAGCATTCTTATTTTGATTTATCAATTATGACATTTGTATAGGGATAAGGGATTTCGATGCCCTCCCGCTCAAACCGTTCCTTGATGCGGATGCGAAGGTCACTCGTCATTTCAAAGCCCTCCGCCGCGTTCTTGGACCAGATGTTCGCACGGAGCTGGACGGCGTATTCACCCAAATCCATCACCCGTACAACAACCGGCGGTACGCCCTGCGTCTTTTCCTCCTCAGTGCGGTTATCGAAGTATAGCCTATGCTGCAGCGCTTCCTCCCTGATTATCCCGATTGCCTTTTCGATGTCGGCATTGTACCCGATTCCAATGGACAGGAAATTACAAACCTTACTTTCCTGCAGGCTTACATTTTCAATGATTGCGCCGTTCGCAATGGAATTAGGGACGAC
>CABSKZ010000093.1 GCA_902478395.1 uncultured Eubacteriales bacterium
AAGCCCCTGCATCCCGGCGAGAAGCCTGAGGCAGTGTTTGCACTGACCGACGGCGACGAGGTCGTGGCCGCCTATGCCTACTGCAACCTGCACGGGCTGTGGAAAACCGATATTCCTGTTTAATTTTTTACCTGATAAAAATCTCCGGCCTGTTATGATATAGCCGGAGATTTTTCTTTTATTCCAGCATCTCATCCAACTCTGCGATGCCGACAACCGGAATGCCAAGTTGGTTGGCTTTGTCCAGCTTGCTTCCCGCGTCTTCACCCGCGAGGACATAATCTGTTTTTTTCGAAACACTGCCAATTACGCTGCCGCCGTTCTGCTCTATTTTCGCTGCAAGCTCCGTCCGAGGGATGCCTTCAAACTTTCCTGTGATGACAAATTTCTTTCCGGCCAGACGGTCGCTCTCGCCTTCCTTTTCCAGATACAGGGTATTTACCCCAGCGGCCTTCAGCTTTTCTACCAATTCCCGGTTAGCCGGATTACGGAAAAAGTCATATACATACTGCGCCGTTTTTTCCCCGATTTCATGCACGGCTGCCATCTGCTCCACTTCCGATTCCATAATGGCATCTAAGCTGCGAAACTGTTTCGCGAGCAGCTTAGATGACCGCTGTCCGTTCAAACGGATGCCAAACGCAAAGAGCAGACGTGATAAATCGTTCTGTTTGGAATGTTCCAATGCGTCCAGAAGATTTTGCGCGGATTTTTCTCCCATTTTTTCCATTCCCGCAACTTCTTCTTTTTTCAAAAAATATAGGTCTGCGGGCGAGGCTATCATACTTCGGTCAATCATCTGTTCGATTATCGCCGGTCCCAAGCCATCGATATCCATTGCGCCTTTGGATGCAAAATGGATGATATTACGCACCAGCTGCGCCGGACAGTTCGTTCCGACACAGCGGTAGGCTGCTTCCCCATCCTCCCTCACGATTTCCGCGCCGCATTCGGGGCAGCGCTCCGGCATGATGAAGGGTCGTTCGTCCCCTGTGCGGTCCTCTTTGACCACTTCGATGATTTCTGGGATGATGTCTCCCGCTTTGCGCACAAGAACATTGTCACCTATCATAATATCTCTTTCCCGGATAAAGTCCAGATTGTGCAGCGTTGCGCGGCTGACCGTAGAACCGGCGACACGGACTGGCTCCAGCACCGCATTTGGCGTGACGGCCCCGGTCCGGCCTACTTGCACGACAATATCTAAAACCCTGGTTTTTTTGGTCTCCGCCGGAAACTTGTAGGCCACCGCCCAGCGGGGACATTTGGAAGTCGCCCCAAGTGTTTCCCGTTCCGCGAGGCTGTTAACCTTAATAACTGCTCCGTCGATTTCAAACGGCAGATGTTCCCGCTCCTCCCCGATTTCCAGCACGCGCGCAAATGCCGATCCGATATCCGGATAGGTCCGGTTTTGCGGCACCACCTTAAACCCCAGCTTTCGGAGATATTCCAGCCCTTCTGCGTGGGTCGCAATTTCTTTTCCCTCAATTTGCTGAATATTGAATATAAAAATGTCGAGATGCCTGTCCTTCGTAATGCTTGGATCGAGCTGACGCAGGCTTCCCGCTGCCGCGTTGCGCGGATTGGCAAACAACGGTTCCTCATTTTCCTCCCTGCGGATATTGAGTTTTTCAAAATCTTTCTTCCCAATGAACACCTCTCCGCGGACCTCCAGAAACGGAACCGGTTCTGCCAGGCGAAGCGGAATGGACTTTACCGTCTTAAGGTTCTGCGTGACATCCTCCCCCACTGCGCCGTCACCGCGCGTGGAACCGCGTGTGAACAAGCCGTCATGGTATTCCAGTGAAACGGACAGCCCGTCAATTTTGTATTCCACCACGTAATCATATGGCATATCTCCGAGCGCACCGGACACCCGCTGGTCAAACTCCAAAATTTCTTCCTTTGAAAACGCGTCATTTAAGCTCTGCATCAAAACAGTATGTGATACCGTATCGAATCCCGTTAAAACTGCACCGCCTACCCGCGTCGTTGGTGAAGCCGGATCCCTTTGTTCCGGGTATTTCTCTTCAAGCTCCTTCAGTTCGCGAAGCAGCATATCGTATTCATAATCCGTTATTTCGGGACTGTCCTCCACATAATATTTATGCGCGTGGTACGTCAGGTATTTCGTCAGTTCCTTTAACCGCTTTACACTCATCTTCAAAGCCGCTCCCCTGTTTTTGATGTAATTTCATTATTTGTATTATATCTCATTCCGTAAAAAAGTACAATATTAATATGTGCAAATTCCTTACAGGTATGATATAATAACCTCAAAAGGTTCTAACGAGCGGCGGCGTTTTCCACCGCCCGAACGTCTACGGCGTTCACTTTTGAGAACATTGAACCATTATTCGGCAAGCGTCAAGCTGTTTGCTAGTGCATTGCCGTATATTCTACAGGCGTAAAACACGAAACATGGAGTAAAAACTCCAGTCCGCCGAAGCCGACACATAGAAGCACTGAATTAAATCGTTCTTTTATTGGCAGAGCATAAACCCGAAAAGAACTTCTACTTATACAGCATTGCACATTTCTTATACGCCTCCGCCAGGGAATGAAACTACACACATGAATTTTTTCACCCCGTTCGGAAACTTATTGTTGCCGTTAAAGACTATCAGGCCGATTGATGGTTTTTGCACCTGCTTAAGGCGGCCTTGAAAGTAAGAAAGGAAGGAATGAAAAACAATGACAGCAAAAGAACTGATTCAAAACAGAAGAACTATCCGCAAATTTTTGCAAAAGCCTATTCCGGCGGAACGCCTTCGGGCGTATATCGACTGTGCCCGCCTCGCTCCCTCGGGAGCAAATCTCCAACCCCTCCGGTACGTGCTGGTCCGCACACCGGAAATGGTCGAAAAGCTTTTTCCCCTGGTGCGCTGGGCGGCCTATCTCGCGCCGGACTACAACCCAAAGAAGGAAGAACGGCCCACCGCGTTCATCGCCGTGGCCGCGGAGCTTTCCGTCAGAAAATCGGGCTATGAAGCGGACATGGGGGCAGCGGTTGAAAACATGATACTCGCCGCAGAAGAGGACGGCATTGGCTCCTGCTGGATGGGCGCAATCGATTATGAAAAAATCAGCACACTTTTGGAGCTTTCAGATTCACAAAAGCTGCTCTGCGTCGTCGCAATGGGATATAAAGACGAGCAGCCAGAGGAGGTGTGCGTAGCAGAAGGGGACATCAAGTATTATCTAAAAGACGGAACCTTGCGCGTACCAAAGCGCCCCATGGACGAAGTGCTGCTAAAAGAGCTATAAATCGTTTCGGAAAATTTTAATTCTAACTTCCTGGTTTAAGGATGGTTAGGATTGAAAATTTATTGAAACAAAAATACTGATATTTCACATAAACTTTCTTCATGTTGTGGATGAATTTTCTCCATTTCTAATTCTAAAGATGCGGATGTGGATTAGATAAATCGGACGTGGGAAGCAAATCGCCCTGATAACGCTTTCAACTATAAATCTCACTCACTGAAAATGGATGTATCTGCAAAACAAGGTGTTTTTTCTAAAAGCAAGTATGTTGAAAGCCCCGCTGATTATACAATCTGCAGGGCTTTTATTGAATTTCCGAACATTACCGCCGGAGCATCTTTTTCACCGTTTTTAACAAGTCCTTGAGATTGATTACAAAAACCAGCAGGAACAGAACCGACTCATACGCAATCCATCCCGGAACCTCATTGATCATAATAACTGCCTGCGCTAAAATAATTACAAAATTTAAAACAAGCCGTAATTTATCCCATCGGATGCGAATGAAGCTCTGCGTGTGGACAAACCGAATCAGGAACATGACGAAATAGCTGATGAAGGTTGCAATAGCCGCGCCGTTAACGCCAATAGTCGGAATCAGCAGCAGGTTCAGTACGATATTGACCAGCGCGCTGATAAAGGTTGTGACCATTGTTGCGACCGTCTTTTTCTCCACCATATACACGCTTGACAAAAAAGCGGCGAGGCAGGCAAAAGTTGTCGCAAGGACGAGAAACGGAATGTACTGCCACGACTCATAAAACGCCTCAGACGCCAGCAGACGGGTGACAAACTTGGCGGACAGAATTAAAAATGATGCGGTCAGAAATGCAATGGACTGGTAAACGCCGGAGACCTGCGTAAAAAACTGCTCCCGGGAGCGTTTATCCTCCGAAACCGCGGAAATCTGCCATGCTTCGCCGAAAATATTTGATACAATAATTAATATCGTGGGTATTTTATTTGCAATAGCATAGATGCCGTTTGCCGCGCTGCTGATAAGGAAGGCGACCATGTACCGGTCTGAAATATTGATAATCCAGGTACAGATTGTGTTCGGAATCAACGGAATGGAATATTTCAGCATGACGCGTGTGAGCCAGACATTGAGCTTTTTTAGGTTAAAATACCGGTAGAGACGTGCGATTAAGGTCAGACAGATGGTGGAAATTGTATCCGTCAGGATCGTCGCAAGCACATAGCCCTCCACGCCAAAGTGGAAGACCCCGAGCAGCAACACATTAAATACAATCGTAAGAATGGTTTTAAATACTCCGTCTATCGCGTAAAGGCGGACATAGCCTTTGGCCCGTACAAACTGGGAACAGATACCCTGCATGGAGGACATGAAAATAAACAGATAGATATAGAAGGTGTATTCCCCAATCATCGGGATTCCCGCCATCACCGGTTCAAACAGCAGGAGCACCAGAAACCCGCCGAGCATGATAAGAACTCCGGTTGTGAAAACACTCTGCTTGTCCATTCTGCGTTCCAGGCCAAAACGGATGATTGCGTGCGTAATTCCCACCGTTGCAATCGGAATCAGTAGATTACAGGTCTGGACGATGATGTCCACAACACCGTAACTCTCGTTCGAAAGAACGCGGGTGTAAAATGGTAACAAAAGAAACACCAACAGCTTGGAGCTGAAGGTGCCAATGGCAAATATGAATGTGTTGGAAACCAGTTTTTTATATTTGTTCATTTGTTCTCTTCCCGCGGCAAATTCAAATTCCTACTTATTATAACAGTTTTTTTCAGGTTCCGCAAGATACGGCGCCCAAAATTCTGTTTTTTTCGCAAAATCAATCCAATTCCGCGTGTGACGCTTCTACGACCTCAGCTGTCCGCCCTATAGGAAGCGATGATTCCGCCCCTTTTTTCAGAAAAATGAGATACTCAATATTCCCTTCCGGCCCTTTGACAGGAGAGAAATCTAACCCGCAGACACCGAATCCCAGGTTTTCGGAAAGCCCATACACCTTTTCCACCACTTCGGCGTGAACCGCCTTGTCGCGGACGACGCCCTTCTTACCGACCTTCTCCCTCCCTGCCTCAAACTGCGGTTTTATCAGCGCCACAGCCTCCCCGCCTTCCTTCAGGAGAGTATGCACAACCGGAAGGACAAGCGAAAGGGAAATGAACGCGACATCGACGGATGCAAAATCGAGGCAGTCCGGAACCTGCTCCCGTGTCACATACCGAATGTTGGACCGTTCCAGATTCACAACGCGCGGATCGGTCCGCAGCTTCCACGCAAGCTGACCATAACCGACATCTACGGCATACACCTTCGCGGCACCATTTTGCAGCATACAGTCGGTAAAACCGCCGGTGGAAGCTCCCACATCCATACAAATACGGTTTTCCAACACAACCGGGAACACGGACATAGCTTTTTCTAACTTCAGGCCACCCCGGCTGACATATTTGAGCGTTTGGCCGCGCACCTCCACGTGCTGCCCCGGCACTACAAATGTTCCGGCCTTGTCACATTTCTGATTGTCGACATACACAATACCGGACATAATGATTGCTTTCGCTTTCTCCCGGCTTTCTGCCAGGTTATGGTCTGCAAGATAGACATCCAGCCGTGTCTTTTCTGTCATGATTTTTTTCCTCCAGACGACGCAAATCCATTTTTCTTCGCATAGTCGCAGATTTCCGTCAGCCCGCAAACATCGCACTGCGGACGCCGCGCGATGCAAATTACCCTGCCGTGCTCCACGAGCTGGTGGCATATCTGGTTGCCATAGTCAGGCGGTATGATTTTCCTGAGATCCATTTCAATTTTGGTAGGGTCTGTATTTTTCGTCAGTCCTATCAAAGTGGTGATGCGCTTTGCATGCGTATCGACCACGATTGCGGGTTTGCCAAAAATATCTCCCAAAACAAGATTAGCGGTTTTGCGGCCTACGCCGGGGAGCTTCAACAAGTCTTCCATATTGTCGGGAACCTTGCCGCCGAACTCGGAAATTAACATCTGGCTGCACCCAATAATATTTTTCGCCTTGTTATGGTAAAAGCCGGTCGATTTAATGTCCTGCTCCAGTTCCGACAAATCTGCCTTGGCAAAGGCGTAACAATCCGGATATTTTTTATACAGCGTTTTAGTGACGATGTTGACTCGCGCATCCGTACACTGCGCCGCGAGCTGCGTCGCGATAAGCAGTTGGAACGGGTCCTGATAGTGCAGGGTACACGGCGTTGCGCCGTATTCCCGGTCAAAATAGTCCTTTATGTACAAAACCTTTTCTTTTTTTGTCATGGCCAGACCTCCTCAGCATGGTATTATATCCGCAAGAAAGGAACAGCAGGGCGCACCAGCTTTCATGCGCCCTGTATTTTTTATTCCAGTACCCATTTATATTCATATGTGACATCACTGCCGTTTACAGTCACCAAAATGTACTTAACATACGAAATGCTCGTCCCTTTCAGCGCGATGCTCGGGAACACACCTGCGGTATTCAGGTACCGCACACCGTTTTCCACGGTAATTTCATTTTTGTAGCCGCCGCCAAACACAAAAACATTAATGCCGCTGGCCGCAGCCCCCTCCATGAGTTCCTTAAATTTCTTGACCTCTGTTTCATTGTCAGAAATCGTTGGTTTTTCCAAAAAGATAAACACATTCGAGCCTATTAAGCTGTTCATATCGCTGCGCAGCTGATCCCATTGGGTTTTGTCACTGGAATAGATTTTTCCGCTAGTATTGTTAACAGCAATGAAAGTATTGGTGCCGCGCGTAAATTTAAAATAATTTTTTGCGGTGAAGTAATCGCCGTTTAGCTCCTGTACTGCATCCGCATCAAAATCGCTTCCGACAAATGCATGGACAGCGCCGTTGTTCTTCATGGCCCAGGTTGCGTTGTTCATCATAAACAGGTCGAACAACTTTTCCGGCTTTCTGGTGTTGCCGAATACGGTGAAACGGAAGCTGTCTTCCCCCGTCAGTTCAGCGGCTTTGTTTTTCGGGTCAACAATTACTTTATTTTCCGGCAGTCCGATTTCCGCCGCGCCGTCTATCATCAGCGCCATATTAGCGTTCGTCGCGCCAAAAGATGCTGTAATCACAGTTGCGCCGCCGCTGTTGGCAACCACTTTATTTCCATTCATTGACGCAATTTCGTTGGAGAACGAAATATCCGCATCGCGGGGATAAATGATGGCTTTTACACCGTTCGCATCTTTGCCGCTCAGCCAGAGATTTGTACTTTCTCCACTGTTCAGCGTGATTTTTTCCTGGTCAAATGCCATTGTATACGGCTTCTCTAATACATTTATTTCCAGATTTGCAGTCTTCCCGCCATAGCTTGCCTGAAAGACCGCTTTCCCTTCCTCTGTTGGGTAGTAGTCGCTGCCTCGGAGCTCGCCGGAACCAGATATCTTGGTTATCTGTCCTTCCCCTTCCAGTTCCATCTGCCTGCCATATTGGTCATATCCCTCAATCCAGAGCCAGCGGGAAGTATTCGCAAACATATTGGCATCGTCTGTTTTCAGTTGGATGGAATCCAGCTTTGCAGGCTCGTTTGTATCCGCTGTTATTCCGATGGAATTGGTCACCGCCCGGTAGCTTCCATCCGAGGGCTTGTTCACGACCTTATGTTCGCCGTCCTCCTTAATTGCCATCAACGTGGAGCCGCCGCCGTCCAGATTCATTGCGTTCCAGCAGCCGAGATCCGCCATCAGGTAGCCAAGCTGTGTCTGCGTCATCCCGATTGCCTCAGAACGGCGTCCGTCCACCGCGACGATTGTGAGAATTTTGCCGGTTTTGTCGACGCCGACTGCACTGCGCGGCTGGAGACCAGTTATGTTGTGGGAAAACTTGGTTGGAACCTGCCCATCTGCGAGAATGATGCCGCCTCCGCCCACTGCCGTTTCAATATTTTTAAAATTCGGTGTCGTTGCAACATTGAGGATAACAGGATCTCCCACATTTAGATTATCATCCAAGAAGGTATTGATAGATAGGTCAGCCAGAAGGACGTACCCATTTTCAGGTATTTCCGCAGGGTCCATCTGCCAGCGTTTGTCGATAACGATATCATCCTTTACGACAATTTCCATTTTAGTCCCATACGAGCCGAGGGAAAGGTTGTTCCAGTCCCGCGTGTACATCGCGACTCCGTTTAAATCGTCATATTTATTCAGGCTGTTAATCCACTCCACCTTGCCGTTCGGCGCCTTCACAGAGATTTCGAACTCAAAATTATTGAAGTAAAGCAACCCATCCTCTTTGACTTGGTATAGCGCATTCATCGCTTCCTGTGTGGCAGGTGTGCTGCGGAGTACGCCGTCAATAATTTCAATTCCGACAGGCGATCCTCTGCCCGCCTGTCCGCGTTTTGCCGCAAAAAAATCCGCGTTGACGGCAGCTAAGGCATCTGCGTCCTTTGCCATTTCCAGTGTGTTCTGCAAAAACGATTCTCCCTGCGGATGCCGCAGGACTTCAAATTTTAAATAGGGTTCATTGAGGTCGGCCTGCACGATATGGATATCCTGCCAGCCGCCTTCTTCCAGCCGCTTCATATGTTTGTAGGTTACGCCCTTCATGAGCTGCTGTTCTGTCACATCCTCAAGGATTGCTCCATGAACCGCCGGGACGAAACCCGCCATCAGCACGATTACCGTGCACAGCGCCGCCATTTTTCGTTTCAGTCTGTGCATTGCCTGGCCTCCTTTGCCTTTTCCTGCATCTTCCTGTTTTGTAAAACACTTTACGTTTTCCGTGTCAAATCCGCACGAGGTTATTATTTTACAATTCTTTTTAAATATGCCAAAAATGCGTCTTTTAAATCGTCACGTTTTAATGCGTATTCCACCGTTGCTTCCAGATAACCCATCTTGTTGCCGACGTCGTAACGGCGGCCAATAAAATCGTACGCATACATTTCCTGTTCCTTCGCAAGGCTGCAAAGTGCGTCTGTCAGCTGAATCTCCCCGCCGGCACCCGGCTTTGTGTTTTCCAGATGATGAAAGATTTCCGGCGTAATGATATACCTGTCTCTTATACACATC
>CABSKZ010000094.1 GCA_902478395.1 uncultured Eubacteriales bacterium
ACCATGATGCCATCGCTGACCTTCAGGATGTCGTCTACATTTTCCACACCGCTGCCGTTTTCTATTTTGGCGATAATTTGAATATCTTTTCCGCCGTTTTCGTTGAGCAGCTTGCGGATTTCCAGCACGTCATATGCGTTCCTAGTAAATGATGCGGCGATGAAGTCAAAGTCCTGTTCAATGCCAAACAGAATATCGTTCCGGTCCTTCTCGCTGATATAGGGCATGTTGACCATGACGCCAGGAATGTTGATGCTCTTGTTGTCGGAGAGCTTGCCGCCGTTTCGGACGGTGCAGATAATGTCGGTATCGGTCACTTTTTCGGCTTCTACCGCGATCAGACCGTCGTCAATCAAGAGCAGGTCGCCTTTCTCGATATCCTCCGGAAGATTTTTATAAGTAACGCTGACAATGTTTTCGTCGCCTTCGACATCCCTCGTAGTCAGAGTGAAGCGCTGTCCTTCGGTAAGGGTTACCTCTTTATTTTTGAACTTGCATATTCTAATTTCCGGCCCCTTGGTATCCAGCAGGAGCGCGATATGTAGCCCGAGCTCCTCGCGCGCCTGCTTGAAGGCATTGATGCGGTCAAGCTGGTCGGTGCTGTTGCCATGGGAAAAATTGATTCTCGCAACGTTCATTCCGTTCTTCATCAGTTCGCGCAGAATTTTCGGGTCATCAGTTGCCGGGCCAAGGGTGCAGACAATCTTTGTTCTTCTCATTCGTTTCCTCCGCGTTATTTAAGTCTTTTCATAATAATCATATTACTTTTTTTTTCGCTTGTCAATCCTGTTTCCACAGCTAATTTTCACAAGAATGACGGCACAGAAACAGCATCTTTTGTCACATATGGAATCCTTTTTCGATTAATCCGAGTGTGAGCCGGACAGCGTTTTCTAAATCGGATGCGGAACACAGTTCGCAGGGGGTATGGATATAACGGGTCGGAATGGAAATACAGCCGGACGGCACACCGCCGTTTGTGAGGTGGATTGCGCCCGAATCCGTTCCGCCTTTCTCCAATACCTCCAGCTGGTAGGGGATGTTGTTTTCTGTACAGATGTCCACCATGAGCTTCTTGATATAGGGGTGGGCAAGGAAGGAGCTATCCTTGATTTTAACCGCCGGACCGCTTCCGACGGAAACAGCCATTTTCAGCATTCCTGGTACGTCACCCGTTCGAGTCACGTCGAGCGCTACGGCGTAATCCGGCGCGATAGCAGGGGCGGAGGCCTTCGCTCCGCGCAGCCCCAGCTCTTCACCAAATGTAAACACAAAGTACAGGTCGTTGGAGTAATCCTGCATCTGCCGGATGGTTTCAATCAACACACAACAGCCCGCGCGGTCGTCCAGCGCCTTCGAGATGACGCTGTCGCCGTTGACGGAAAATTCTCCGCAGAAACAGGCGGCGTCCCCGATGCCGACCAACTGTTCCGCCTCTTCACGGGAACGGGCGCCGATGTCGATATACAGGTCGGAAAGCTTCAGGTTTTTCAGAGTGTCGGCATCCTTGTTCTCAAACGCGACAACACCGGTTGTCCCATTGGGGAAGCGCACACGCTGAAACAGTGCGAATGGTGCGGAGACACCGCCCAGATTGGAGAACTTCAACAGGCCGTTATCGCAGATGAAGGTCACAATGATGCCGATTTCATCCATATGCGCGGCGAACATGACCCGCTCGCCGGAGCCTTTTTTATGTGCAATTAGGCTGCCCAAATCGTCGATGGTCATTTCGTCGACGTAAGGCGCGATTTCTTTCGATATCAATTCCCGCAGAGGTTCCTCATTGCCGGAGGGGGCTGTGATGGAAGTTAGTTTTTTTAGTAATTCAAGCATTGTTTGGCCTCCTGTAAAAAGAGTTTTATCAAATCGCGGCACGCGAAATAGTCGTCTTTGCTGATGACGGAGGAGGGAGAGTGGATATAGCGCGCGGGGAGGGAGACAGCCGCCGTACGGATTCCGCCCGCCGCGAGGTGTACGGCTCCGGCATCATTCCCGCCCATTGCGGTCTGCTTGTACTGCACCGCGATTCCGTTGGTATTCGCAAGGTCGTAGAGAAACCGCACCAGCTCCTTGTCGTAGTAGGTGCTCCGGTCGATAATAGAGAGCGCCGCGCCGCCTCCGAGAATTGTTGCATAGTCCTGCGGCTCTGTTCCGTAGACATCTGAACAGGTGGTCGCCTCGACGATAACGGCAATGTCCGGCCGGATAGCGTTTGCACAGACCTTTGCGCCGCGCAGGCCAACCTCCTCCTGCACGGTGAAGGCGAGATACAAATCAAATTCGTAACGCTCATCCAACAGGCTCATTAAGATGGAGCAGCCCGCGCGGTCGTCGAGTGCGCGCGCCTTAATCAGGTTGCTTCCGAACTCGCGGTAGCCGCTGTCAAATGTAATATAATCGCCTACAGATACCTTTTTTTCTGCTTCCTTTTTATTTTTTGCACCGATATCGATATACAGGCTCTTTTCCTTGGCAGCGGTTTCGCGTTCCGCTTTGTCCTGCAAATGGATAGCTTTGTAACCGATGACACCGGGAATTTGTTTTTCCCCTACCAACACCCGTTTGGAAACCAATACGCGAGGGTCGATGCCGCCAACAGTTTTAAATTTGAGAAAGCCGTTGTCCGTTATTTTGCTTAAGATAAGGCCGACTTCGTCCATATGCGCGCCGAGCATCATTTTTGCACGGCCGGAACCTGTCCCCTTTTTCAGCGCAATTAAATTACCCAACGTATCCGTCCATAGCTCGTCGCATTTGTCTTTTATCTGCTCCGCAATATATGCCCGGACCGCATCTTCGTTGCCGGATACGCCGGGAAGCTTCGTTAAATTTGAAAGGTGCATACTGGCGCCTCCTGATTGATTTTTGTCAAACACGCCGCCAGCAGCTTGCCGGTGGCGTTCACATCGTCGAAGGAAAGGGTTTCTACCGTTGTGTGCATATAGCGCAGCGGAATGGAAAGCAGCAGGGTCGGAACACCTTTCTTTGAAACCTGCACCTCCCAGGCATCCGTTCCGGTTTCACCGCCGTCTACGTCGATGCTGTGCGCTATTTTATTTTCCTTCGCGGCATTTTTTGCAATGGCCGCCAGCAGCGGATGAATGTTCGGCCCGAGGCTGATAACCGTCCCGGTTCCCAGTGTGAACGCGCTGTCCGTCCCGGAATCCGGCGTATCGCCGTGACAGACGTCTACAACAAAGGCGTAGTCCGGCTCAATGCTGAAGGTTCCCATCACGGCCCCGCGGCATCCGACTTCCTCCTGCACAGCGGCAAGAACGACAAGGTCAAAATCCAGTTCCGTATCCTTGAGTTCATCCAGGCAAATCAGCAGGGATATCAGCCCGGCCCGGTCATCCATATATTTCCCGCTGATGGTCTTTCCAAGCAGTTTTTTTGCGCCGCCGCTAAACGTAATCATGTCCCCGACGCTGACGAGTCTGCGCACTTTATCGGCGGGCAGTCCTACGTCGATGGCCATATCTTCAATTTTCACCGTCTTTTCTCCGTCGCCTGCCTTTTGCAGATGGGGCGGCTTCGCGCCAATAACGCCAAACAGCGCCTCTTTTCCGCAAACAATGACTTCGGCAGAGGGGAGAATCCGTGTATCCACGCCGCCGATGCTGACGAAAGTGATGAACCCACGTTCGTCGATATCCTTCACCATCAGGCCGATGCCGTCGATATGCGCTTCGAGCATCACCTTTTTTGCGTTTTCCTTCTTACTTTTCCGCAGGCCGATAACATTTCCCATCCGGTCGGACGAAACCTCGTCACAGTAACGCAAAAGGAGATCCTTGACGTGGCCTGTAATGGCATATTCGAATCCGGAGATGCCGCCGATTGCGGACAGCTCCATCAGTTCTTTTTTCATAGGTTGTTCACCAGCTCCTTAAACAGGTTCCCTCTTTCCTCAAAATTCTGAAACATATCAAAGCTTGTGCTCGCGTTGGAGAGCAGCACTACATCCCCCGAATCCGCCAGGGAGTTTGCAAGGGGAACGGCAGCTTCGTAGGAAGTTTCCCGGTAGACCGGAACATGCTTTGTCCCGCCGGCTTTTGTTTCCGCGTCCTTCAAGGACTGCTCAATTACGTCTGCCGTTGCGCCGACAAGCACCAGCGCTTTCACCCGATCCAGCAGGACAGGGCCGAGTGCGTCATATGGAATTCCTTTGTCCTTTCCACCCGCTATCAGCACCACGGGGGTGTTGAAAACCTGAAGGGTGTTGATGGTGCGGTTGGGGGAGGAATCGATGGAACTGTTGTAAAACTTCACACCGCTTAGTTCCCGGACAAATTCAATACGGTGCTCTACGCCGCCAAATTCCCTCGCAACCTTTAAAATCACTTCCCGGTCGACGAGAGATGCAGTTGCGCCGATAGCCGCCATGAAATTTTCAACGTTGTGCAGGCCGGGAACCTTAATGTCCGCCGTATTCAGCACTTTCCTGCCGTTGGCGGTAATGTAGCCGCCATCCAGACAAATGTCCGCCTCCTGTGTGCGCGAAAAGGTGACGCACCGTCCTTTTGCCTCTGGAATCAGAGCAGCGGTTACGTCGTTGTCTTTATTTAGTATTACCAAATCATCCTCGTTTTGATACAGCATGATGTTCTTTTTTGCATCGATATATTCCTGGTAATTCTTGTGCATGTCGAGATGGTTCGGGGAAATGTTTGTGATAACCGCGACGCGCGGGCTTTTTTTCATCGTTTGCAGCTGAAAGCTGCTTAGTTCGAGCACAACATAGTCGTCTTCGCAGATATCATCGATATTTGACAACAGTGGATTGCCGATGTTGCCGCCAAGATGGCAGCGGTAACCCTGTTCGGTAAGCAGGCGGTGAATCAGCGTGGTGGTTGTTGTTTTTCCGTCGCTTCCTGTCACAGCGAAAATTTTTGCCGGGCAAAGCGCAAAAAAGACCTCCATTTCTGAGGTAACCACCGCGCCGGTTTCCTTTGCTGCCAATAGCTCCGGCGTGTCGAAACGCAGTCCGGGTGTTTTAAAAATGATATCGGCATCGAGCTTTTGCAGATAACCATCCCCCAGTTGGAGCGTCACACCGAGCGCTTCCAAATATGCGGCGGTTTCTCCGAGGGCTTCGCGTTTTTTTCGGTCGCATGCGGTAACTATTGCGCCGAATCTGACAAGATATTCAATCAGCGGGCGGTTACTGATGCCGATGCCGATGACAGTGATTCGCTTCCCTTTTATATATTCCTGAAATTGCTTAATTTTATTCGACAAGAATTACCCCTCTTTCCTTTCTGGTTTTGCCTCAAATTCCGGTTTTTCTTCCTAAATATATGATGGATTCGTTCAGCACCGTATATTATACTCTATTTTATTGCGAATGTAAAGAGAATATACGCTGTAAAAAATGAGTTGACACGTTCCTGTATTCAGGCTATACTTATATGGTAATTATTTGCGCGGTGCTGGGAGGCAGTTTCAGAAATGGATTATCAGGAAGTTATGGAATATATTAAAGAGGCGGGCAAGTTCGGTTCGAAGCTGGATTTGGTGCGGATGGAATCGCTTGCAAAGCGGCTGGGGAATCCACAAAACGAATTACAGTTCATTCATGTGGCAGGAACAAATGGAAAAGGTTCGACGGCGGCTTACCTCTCCACGGTTTTGCGGGAGGCAGGATATAGGACCGGGTTGTATACTTCGCCGTTCATCTACGAGTTCAATGAACGCATACAGGTAGACGGCCTGCCGGTCGGGGACGAGGAACTGGCGGAGGTTATGACGCAGGTGCGGGAGGCCGCGCGCGTGATGGTCGCGGAGGGGCAGGAGCACCCCACGGAATTTGAATTGATTACTGCGGCGGCATTTTTATACTTTAAGGTACGCTGCTGTGATATCGTTGTGCTCGAGGTAGGGATGGGCGGACGGTTCGACGCAACCAATATCATTGAGAAACCGTTAGTCAGCGTCATTACCGCCATTGGAATGGACCATATGGAATACTTGGGAGATACACTGGAGAAAATCGCGTTTGAAAAGTGCGGCATTATCAAGCCGCGCGGCGTGACGGTTTCCTATGCTATGCAGCCCAAGCAGGCAAGGGAGGTCATCCGGCGCATGGCGTCGGAACGGGCGAACCGGCTGGTGGAGTGCAGCCTGGACGGACTGGAGCTGCATTCCTGCGGCCTGGATGGAAATGAATTTTCCTACGGCGGCTTTGACAGACTGCGAGTTCGGCTGTGCGGTGAATATCAGGTATATAACGCGGTAACCGCGTTGAATGTTTTGCGGGTTTTGCGGGAACAGGGACTGGAAATTTCGGATGAGGCAGTCCGGAGTGGGCTATACAAAACACAATGGCCGGGCAGGTTTGAACAGATTGGGGACAGCCCTTTGTTCATCGTGGACGGTTCACACAATTTGGATGGGATGCGCGCTTTTGTCCATACCGCAAAAAAGTGCTTGGACGGAAAGCCCGCGATATGTATTTTCGGGATGCTGAAGGATAAAGAATATCAAAAGTGCCTGCAAGTGCTGTCGGCGTTATCGAAACGGCTGATTGTCACCCAGGTGGATAGCCCGCGCACGGCGGAACCAGAAAAGCTCGCGCAAGCGGCTGCCGGTTTGTTTGAAGATATCCATTGTCTGGCGGATAATGGCGAGGCGGTTCGAAAAGCGGTGAAGCTGGCTGGAAAAGATGGTGTGGTTTTGGCGGTTGGTTCCTTGTACATGATAGATGGAATCCGAGAAAATGCCAGGAATTTGTCGTAGAGTAGCTATATCATAAATAAATTGTGAATTTTTTTATAAATACTATTGCGAAAGTGTACAAGAACGGTTATAATTATGTAATGTTCCAATTATTATGAAAAGGTATGGAGGTGTATTTGATGATAAGTGCTTTTGCAGAAGGTGCTCAGGCGGCTGGAGAGGCAGGCGCGGCTAACCCGATGGGAATGATTATGGGACTGCTTCCGATGGTCCTTTTGATTGTTGTGTTTTATTTCATCCTGATTCGTCCGCAGAGAAAGAAGGACAAAGAGAACAAGGAAATGCTCGCAAACCTGAAGGTCGGGGATTCTATTACGACCATCGGCGGGATTGTCGGGACGATTGTCAGAATCAAGGATGAGAAAATCGTAATCGAAACCGGTACAAAAACAGAAAAACAGGTCATGACCATGGAACGCTGGGCGGTCAGAGATGTTGTAAAACCAATCAGCGCGGACTAATTTAAGCATAATTTCTTTCTGGATTGAATAATTATGTACTAGTAACATGATTAGGAGATTCAGGAGGGTTCATTATGTATAGCGAAGACTATAAAATGGTCAAGGACACCGGGTCGTTTAAAACCGGGGCAGTCAATTTCGGAAAGGGGATGCTTTGGGCGTTTCTTTTCACGGTGATTGTGTTCGCCTTTGCGGCGCTGCTGCTTACGTATACACCGGTTTCGGAAAAAACAGTCCCGTTTATTGTGGTGATTACCGCGGTAATCAGCATGATAATCGCGGGGATGATTTCCTCCCGGTCCGCGCGGAGCAAGGGGTATTTAAACGGTGCAATAACCGGCGTTTTGTATGTTTTGGTTTTATATTTTATTTCCGCAATCGTCGCGGGCAGCTTCTATTTTAACCACTACATATTGGTGATGCTGATAGTGGGGCTGTTTGCCGGGGCGTTCGGCGGCATTATGGGAATTAACATGTCATCAGACAGAAGAAAAAGATGATAGGAGGAAACACAATGAAACACATTAAAACTTTGAATAAGGCAAGCTTGAAGGACAGCATGAAAAAGGGCGGCTGCGGCGAATGCCAGACCTCCTGCCAGTCCGCTTGCAAAACTTCCTGTACGGTTGCAAACCAGAAGTGTGAAAGAGTTTAATCTTTAAGGGAACCGGAAGCGGCGACGTCATGTTGCCGCTTTTTATCATGTTAAGGGGGATTTGCAAAATGGTACATAAATTTACGCTCGATGATACCAATATTGTGCTGGATGT
This sequence comes from uncultured Eubacteriales bacterium, assembly GCA_902478395.1. Classification (GTDB taxonomy): domain Bacteria; phylum Bacillota; class Clostridia; order UBA1381; family UBA9506; genus CABSKZ01. Next base: position 7,973 of record CABSKZ010000094.1, read on the forward strand.
CTACAGCGGCGCGGTCCATGTGGTGGACAAGCTGACGATGGAGATTCTGGAAATTATCGGGGATGATTATATTGGCGTGCCGGATTTAAATGGAAACGAAATTGTGAACCGGCTTCCGGGCTATGAGAAGCAGGAGATTCTGGATGCTTATGGCGATATCCAGGAGCTGGCGCGCGAAGAGTTGTTGTTCACGCCTGATTTATATAAAACCTATGCAGAGAACTGGCATAAGCAGTCGGTTGTAAAAGCAATGTGCCTGCACATTGCGCACGACTGTAACCTGCGTTGTAAATATTGCTTTGCAGGTACGGGCGACTATGCTGGAAAGCGGAGTTTAATGCCGCTTGAGGTTGGGAAAAAGGCGATTGATTTTGTGATCCGCCATTCCGGAAACCGGAGAAATATTGAAATTGACTTTTTCGGCGGCGAGCCGCTCATGAATTTCGAGGTCGTTAAAGGTATCGTTGCGTACGCGCGGGAAGAGGAAAAGAAATATAACAAAAACTTCCGTTTTACAATTACAACGAATGGTATTTTGCTGGATGAGGAGAAAAAACAGTTTATTAATGAAAATATGGTGAATATCGTCCTGAGCCTAGACGGACGAAAAGAAGTCAACGACCGGATGCGCTGCCGCATAGACGGTACGGGGTCCTATGACAACATTGTCAAAAAATATCAGGATATTGCGGATTCCCGTGGGCAGGACAATTACTATGTGCGGGGAACGTTCACCCGGTATAATCTCGATTTTGCAAAAGATGTGCTGCATTTTGCCGATTTAGGCTTCAAGCAGGTTTCGGTCGAGCCGGTTGTGGCGGACGAGAAAGAGGACTATGCGCTGCGGGAGTCGGATATCGAACAGATTTACAGGGAATATGAAGAATTGGCAAAGGAATATATCCGGCGCAGACAAGAAGGAAACGGCTTCAATTTCTTTCACTTCATGATAGATTTAGAGGGCGGGCCGTGTGTCGCAAAACGGCTTTCCGGCTGCGGGTCCGGTCATGAATATGTGGCGGTGACGCCGGATGGGGACATTTATCCCTGTCATCAGTTTGTAGGAAATGAAGAAATGAAAATGGGAAGCGTATTCTCGGATGGATTGGATGAATCCATTAAAACTATGTTTGAAAGCTCGAATGTCTATACAAAAGAGGCGTGTAAGAACTGCTTCGCAAAATTCTATTGCAGCGGTGGCTGTCCGGCAAATGCCTATTTGTACAATGGAAATATTAATTCACCTTTGGAATTGACCTGCAAGCTACAACGCAAGCGGGTGGAATGTGCGTTGTAC
>CABSKZ010000095.1 GCA_902478395.1 uncultured Eubacteriales bacterium
CACAGGCAGTATCCGCTATATCCTGGTGGATAACGGGAGCCAGGCCTTTCGGACGGTAAATAAAATTTCGTTGTTTACCATTATTTATACCGTTGCAGTATTTCTGGGCGGTGGCTTTTACATTTATTCCGTCACGCACAAAATGTCGAAGAGAAGTAAAAAAATCTATGAACTTTTGGATGGAAGAGGTCAACCCGGCAATGTGCTTGACTGGAATACAGTGCTCGAAGGCCTTGAGGATTTGTCTCAAAAGAATAACCGTCTGGAGCTATTGGCGTCCGTCAAAAATGATATGGATAAAAACAAGCTTTTTATCAATCTGCTGCACGACCGGATGGGGTATGTAGAGCAGTCAAAAGCGGCACTGCAGGAGCTGGGCGTTAATTTTGACGCGCCGGACTATCTGCTTATGCTCGGTACATTTAAAATTTCTATGGAAGAAAAGCCGGAGCTCATAAAATATGCGATTCAGAACATTCTGGGCGATTTGCTTGGAACCATAGTGCAGTGGTATTTTATCGATTACAACTGGAACCAGGTTATGTTTTTGCTGGCAGGCAGCTTTGGCGAAAATTTTAAAGAGGAAGCTGAAAATATTTGCGGCATGATTGCAGAATTTATTCAATCAATTCTGAATGTTGAGCTGGAGTTCGATATTGGAGAAATATGCCACAGCATAGAAGGCGTAAGGATAACGCTGCGCAGCATACTCGACCAGTATGAGTATCGGGCCATGCATAATATTTCGGATGATGCTGCAAAGGACGGGCAGCAGTCACAAATGAATTATGGCTATTTGCAGGGACAGGAAAACGAGTTGATGAGCCTTGTGCTGTCAGGCTCTGTTGACGAAACGGAAGCTTTCTTGGACAGCCTGATTGCGAAACATAAGCACACAAAGCCGATGATTCTGCGAATTTTGTTCTTTAATCTTTTGGGTACTCTTTTCAAATGCGCGGAACGGATGAATATCGGAAATATCTGGGAGGGCGCGGGCGTCGACATGATTCTTTATTCGCAGAATCTTTCCGAGGTTGAGACAACGATAAAAAAATGTTTCCGCAGAGTATGCGAGAGCGTTTCCCATACGGAAGAAAACCGCCATTTGAATGCTTTGAGTCTAAAACTCATGAATTATGTCGATATGAATTTTCAGGAGCCGGGCCTGTCGCTGAAAATGCTTTCTGCCGAATATGGCATTACCGTATCATATGCCAGCAAAATTTTTAAAGAGCGGCTCGGAAACAATTTCAGCGATTATCTAACTGCAAAAAGAATCGAAAAAGCGAAGCAGCTTCTTGAAAATACCAAGCTAAGCATCAGTGAAATCGCACAGCGGACAGGATATATCGATAGTTCCATTTTGATTAAAAATTTTAAAAAAATTATGAAAATGACGCCGGGCGCTTATAGAGATACATTCAATAAATAATGCCCCGGGATGGGAAAGGAATTTTACAGTATGTCATATATATTGGTTGATCACTATCAGGAATTGAAACAGGATTTGGAGCAGGCGATCGGCGTTGCGACAAAAATTGTAAAAAGGAATATTAAAAAATTCGGGAGCGGCGATGTTTACCCCACAGCGCACAAAAATGGGAAGTATGTTGCCATAAAGCAAGGTGATGTAAGGGGACATTACTGGGTAGAGGGTTTTTGGACCGGTCAGCTCTGGCTTTCCTACGAGGCGACGGGAGATGAGGCATTCCGCGCTCTGGCAGAAAGAAACGTCGATGATTTTTATAAGCGTGTTGTGGAAAACAATCATATTGACTGGCATCATGACACAGGTTTTTTATATTCGCCATCCTGCGTTGCCGCCTACATGCTTACCGGTAATCAAACTGCTAAAAAAGCCGCGGAGCTCGCGGCCTACTCCCTTTCGAGAAGATTTCGCTATAAGGGTAATTTTATTCAGAGCATGGGCTCGGAAATTGAAGAGGAAAACTATCGGTTTATCGTGGATACGATGCTTAATCTTCCGCTGTTGTTTTGGGCAACAAAGGAGACTGGCGACGACAGCTACCGCCAAAAGGCCATCGCGCATATCGAAACCACGCTTAAATATGCGATGCGCGATAACGGCACGACCTATCATCATGTTCTTATGAACAACCAAACGGGAGAACTGGTGCGCGGCCTGACCTGGCAGGGTGCCGGAGACGATTCCTGTTGGAGCCGCGGCCAGGCGTGGGTGGTGTATGGTTTGGCGCTGGCATATGCCTATACGAAAGATGAAGCAATTTTAGAGCCATTTTGTAAGGTTACGGATTACTTTATGGAGCATCTGCCGAAGGATTTTGTCCCGTATTGGGATTTCATTTATACGGATGGGGATGATGAACCACGTGATAGTTCTGCCGCTGCAATAACAGCCTGCGGCATTATGGAGATGGCAAAGCACCTGCCGGTGGATGTCTGTGGTATGCAGGGATATCTGGATACAACCGCGGAAATGATGCGCTCCATGATGAAAAATTATGCTGCGACCTATGAATCGGGCGAGGAAGGCCTGTTGCTCCATTCGACTGGTGGAAAGCCACAGGGGGATTATGACAGCTGCCTGCCATACGGAGATTATTATTATCTAGAAAGCCTGATGCGTGCTACGAGGGACTGGAAAAGCTATTGGTAAACCAGAAAAGGCATACATAGGTGGATTTCAAGGGTAATTGAGATGGAAAGCCGTTCGGGTTAAAGACTTTAACCCGAATGGCTTTTTAGCAAAAATAAGAACCACTCAGCCAAATAAACATTGTTATTATACGCGGCACCTAAAAACAGGAAGTTCGCAATAAAAAATGACTGCGGTAAAAATGAAAAAAACACTTCTAAAAAGAAGTGTTTTTTTCTGGTGCCGCTGGCCGGAGTCGAACCGGCACGGTATCACTACCGGCGGATTTTGAGTCCGCTACGTCTGCCAATTCCATCACAGCGGCAACTGCTTAAACTATTTTAGCATTAAAACCGCATTTTGTCAAGTAATTTGTCAATGAAAAACAAATTTTTCGATATTTACAATTTGTTCATATCAGCGTCAAAATATTGGTTTATTATAAAACTATGCGAAATGGTCGTACTTTGGAGAGCTATTTTTCAGATATTATACAGGAGGTTTTTAAAATGGATGACTTTAAAAACACTGATTTTGACGTGACGCCGGAGAACGGGAATGAAAATTTTACGGAGCAGGCATCATCAGATATGAACGAAGCTGGGGCGAACGCCTCGGGCCAACCTTCGGACGACATTGATATGAGTACCTATGAGAGCAATTATACAAATGATGGGAATTGGTTCGCGGATGACTTTGAGCAGACAATAAAGAACGCTGTTCCAAAAAATAGAGCGATTTCAATTTACAGGCCTAAGGAAAAGAAGGCCCGGAAATTTTTTAAGCAGCCTGCTGTTGTCGCGGTCCTCAGTTCATTATTGACCTGTGCGGTTTGTATGAGCGTTTTTGCGTTTACCTATAAACCCGAAATTACGGGCAGCGTATTGCCGCCTGCGCCGCAGACCAACGGCAGCGAGGCAGTTGGCAACAACGGCGGCGGAGAAATAAAAAATGCAGTCAACTTCGGAAATGGCGCTATGTCTATTCCGCAGGTATATGATAAAGCGTCGCCGGCAGTCGTCAGTATCCTGTGCCAGTCGCAATCAAATGCTTATATGCAGTCACAAGCTGCTATGAGCAGCGGTTCCGGCATTATTATCCGCTCAGACGGATATATTGTCACAAATAATCACGTGGTAGAGGGCGCTGCTAAAATCAATGTAACAACGATAGCGGGTCAGTCCTTTGAAGCGGAACTGGTTGGAACAGATGCGCGGACAGACTTGGCGGTTTTGAAAGTGAAGAGCGACACGGCACTTCCGTATGCTGATTTGGGAGATTCCTCCGAATTGAAAGTCGGAGATTTGGCGCTGGCGATTGGCAACCCGCTTCGTGAAGAGCTTGCGGGTACATTGACTGTTGGGTATATCAGCGCGATAAACCGTTCGATGGTTATCAACGGAAAGCAGATGACGATGATTCAGACGGACGCCGCCATTAATCCAGGCAACTCAGGCGGCGCGCTCTTGAATGACAAAGGCCAAGTGGTTGGTATTAATACCGCGAAATCCACTGGTTATGATGTTGAGGGACTGGGCTTTGCAATTCCGGTCAACGAGGCAAAACCGGTAATTGAAGCAATTATAAAAGATGGTTATGTTACTGGACGGCCGATTATTGGCTTAGGCGGTCAAACGGTTACGGAAGCGATTTCTAAAGCCAATGGAATCCCGATTGGCGTCTACGTTAGAACAGTTACAGAATTCGGTGCGGCGGAACGCGCTGGAATCCGGGTTGGAGATGTTATCATCGAATGCGAGGGACAGAAGGTTACAACAATTGACGAAATCAATGAAATTCGCGACCAGCATAAAGCCGGAGACACGATTACGATGAAGCTCAACCGCAATGGTAAGAAAATAGACGTTGAGGTGACGCTGCAGGAGGAAAAACCAGAGACGCAGCAACAGCCGCAGCAACAGCAACAACAGCCGCAGATTCCAAGTGATTTCTTCTCCTGGTTCGGCTGGTAAAAATAAATGGTAAAAAGCAAAGCGAGGGGCCGCGGGTGCGCGGCCCCTTTTCTTTAGAGACGGAAAGCGGCAAGCTGCCGCACTTTTTGTTATCTCGCTATTGTGCTTGACTATCTTTTTCGAATCAGATATAATACACCAAAGAAGCACAAACGAATCTTTTGTATCAGAACGGCATTATCGGCAGAGATGGTGGAGACTGCATAGGTAGGGATTCGTTCAGCAAAATTTGCGATTAGGGAGAGAGATTTATGTTCGGTAATATAAGCAATTTACAGACGGATAGGGACAAGACGGAGGATGCTTTTCAAAAGAATATGACTCCATTCTGGGATACGGAATTGGTCTATAACGAAGCGCTAACCATGGTGGCATTTGACGGGAAAATGCCGGAAGCGCCCCTGATGTATCCGGCGAAAAAGATTTTGTCGGTCCGCAGCGCCACGCTGGATACGGTGTACCGGGAGGGGGCCGACTGGGTTTATGAAGATGGGAGATTAAAACTGCCGGAAGGCAGCAGCATTCCGTATTTCACAGAGAAGGAGTTTTATCCCTCTGAACCCATAGAGGGAGCAACATTCCCGAAGGATGGCGGCGGTTTTTTGATGTTTGCGGAGGGAACATTTTTTCATGAGCACCAGCTTGCGGTGACCTATGCCTGCAGTAAGGGACAATGGAAAGGGCTAGTACCAGAATTCGCTGGGGCAAAACTGCCGAATACCATGAGAATGCTAAAAGAGGAGAAAAAACTGAAACTGGTGCTGTATGGCGACAGTATTTCCGCGGGGGCAAATGCCAGTGGGCGGGGCGGGGTCGCGCCCGCTATTCCGATTTGGGGGCAGATGGTAGCGGACACTTTGCGGGACAGCTACAACGCGGACATTACGTTTCTGAACCCCTCCGTCGGCGGCAAGCGGTCGGACTGGGGTGTGCAGAATGTTACGGAATTGGTCAGCTGTAAAATGCCGGATTTGGTTATCATTGCATTCGGAATGAACGACGGAACCAGCAATGTACCTCCCTCAGAGTTTAAAGCAAATATAAAAAGTATTATGGATGATGTAAGAAGTGAAAATCCGAATACGGAATTTTTGCTGGTTTCGACGATTCTTCCAAATAAGCTTGCTTTGACGGCGGTAGACGGCAGTTCGTTCTATGGAGAACAAAGGAACTATAAACCAGTTCTGAATGAGCTGTGCCACGAATATACAGGCACGGTTTTGGTCAATATGACGGACATCCATCAGGAATTGCTCAGGCACAAACGCTTTATCGATATGACGGGAAACAATGTCAACCATCCGAACGATTTTTTGATTCGCTGGTACGCGCAGGTTATCAGCGCTATGCTGGTGCAATAGATGAAGAGATGCTTTACAGCTGACTGGCAGTTGTCTGCGTTCAATTTTTGATATACTGAAACAAACCAATGCAGCATGGGAGGAAAATATGAATACAAAACAACTGGTGGAGGAAACCTTTTTAGCGCCCTTTGCGAAGCCCGGCAGGGAGTATGTCGGCGTGGAGTTGGAGTTTCCGCTGCTGAATCTGGCGAAGGCTCCGGTTGATAAACAGGTTGCCTGCGGCCTGATGACGCATCTGCTGGAGCATGGCTTTCAGACGAGTGAACGTGATATGGATGGCAATCCAGCTTTTTTGGTTAACCAAGACGGAGATGAGCTATCCTTCGATAATTCTTATAATAATTTTGAATTTGCGATGGCAAAGGGGAAAAATCTAAGCTACATAGCAAACCGGTTTTACCGGTTGTATGCACTGGTACAGAATTTTCTGCTTCCACAGGGCCATACGCTTTGCGGTATGGGAACAAATCCATACCAGCCATCTATCGAACGGGCGCAGGTGCGCTATCCTATCTATCTGGCAATCGGGAAGTTCCTGGAGCAGTACCGCGGCGGGCGGTACCATGAATTTCCTGATTTCCCCGCATATTTATCTTCTGTACAGACACATTTGGATGTGCCGCTTGATAAACTGCCGCGTGCGCTGACACTGTTTGCACGGATGGATTTTGTCCGGGCACTCCTGTTTTCAAATTCTTTGCCGTTTCCCGAAATTAAAGGGATGGAGAAAACAATTTGTTTCCGGGATTATCTGTGGGAGAAAAGCGGATTTGGAAGTTTGTTGGGGAATGTCGGTAAGGTGGAGGGAATATTTCGAACAGCGGAAGATATTATGGCTGCTATTATGAAAAAATCTGTTTTTCTGTGGGAAGACCACGGGGCTTATGAGCTGATTCCGCCGGTCAGTCTGGAAGCATATTTTTCATCCGGCGCGAATCCGGAGGATATCAGGAATTATCTTTCCTTTCAGAATGTCGAAGTCACCCAGCGGGGGACGTTGGAAATCCGCAGTGACTGCACCCAGCCGGTTCAGTCCGCATTTGCGCCTCCGGCATTTCATCTTGGTGTTTTTCATAAGCTGGAAGAAGCAGAAGCAAAAATGGAAATCTATTTTCAGAATCAGATACCGGATGAACTTGCATCAAGACCGGACTGCAACGCAGTCCTGCGTAATAGTGTTATTTATGAGGGAAAAGTTCCGGGCGGAAATGAAGCCGCGGCCCGGCTGCTGAAAGAACTGGTCGAACTAGCCGAAGATGGCTTGCGGGAGCGGGGCAGAGGAGAAGAAGAGTATCTGGCTCCATTGGCGGAACGGGCCGAAATGCTGACCTGTCCGGCAAAGGAAACACGCAGACGGCTGCAGGAGGGAGAGGCGTTGGAATCCATCATTCATACGTATTCGTCCTGGAACTAGTATCAATGCGCCGAAATTTAAAAGATTTGTGAACGGTTACCGTATTATCCTGGTAGCCGTTTTTATTGTCCGTTTTGTTTTCCAGCGGAGATTATGGAATATATACCAGGCGATGTACAATAAAGGGTTGAGGTTAATTAACGTAATCATATTTAAAATACAGTATAAAGTCTCATATGCTAACTTTCTAGACAATTTGCGGATTGTTTTTGTAATAATACTATGGTATAATTATCACACTGACAAATATCGAATTTTCAGCCGGAGGGGATATATGAAATATAAAAATATCATGATAGGTATTTGTATATCTATTATTCTGATACTTGGCGGCACATGTTTAAAAATGTATTTCAACAAAAGAGATATGCAGGGCAAGATAGATGACAGTTTTCATTATAATTATAACGCACTCATTTTGAATATGTGGAATATGACTGAAATCGCATATGACGAAAGCCACCTTGCAAAACTGAATGTGGAAAATACAAGGTACGGTGCTCTGCTAACTACACTGCTGCCTTATACGTCTTATAGCCGAAATTATTATTTGGACGAGGTGGTTGGGTACCTTGATCAGGCATCCGGTAATGATGCTTTTATAGAGATGCCCGTAAACCGTGAGCTTTATCAGAAATTGATGGAGTTAAATGGTAATTTCAGGTCGGTGGAACTTGCGGAGAATGTAAATAATATATTGGCTGAAATCGTAAATTATGCTGGCAGTAACTGATGATAGATTTTTTGTTATTTTAATTTCAGTTTATTGGGAGTTTTGAAACTATTATAGACAAAATGTGGCTGCAAATAAAAACGGTGTTAACCAGGTCTGGTTTTTTAGAAAACCAGGAAATGTTTGCTTAACATTTTGCGGGGGAAAAGATGACTATACTTTCTATTTTAAACGATATTATCATCATTGTGTTCGATCTGTGTGTGTTTTATATGATGGTGTCTTTGAAAAGAGATTCACGTTTCGTGAATTTCTGTGTACAGGGTGGATGCCTGCTGATTGTAGCGGCATATTTTATTACAAGTTATGTGTATAAAATTCCTACGGCAATCGCCTCCTTTGTCTGCATGTCCGTACCTAGTTTTTTGTTGTTCTGGTCTGTTTCCAAGCATAAAGACGCAAGGTTTGTATTAACGTTTTTCTTCGTGGATACTATTACCTTTTATGTGGCGGCGGTTGCCCGGTATATCGGTATTTTGATACCAGTTTACGGTGAAGTTGTCATGCTGTGTGTCAGCAGTGTAATATGTACTGTCATTATCGTTGCTGGCAGGAATACTTTCAGCAGATATCATGAGCTTTTAGAGATTGTGGGTGCCGGATGGAACAGTTTAGCTGCCGCCTCCGGTGTGATTTATCTGGTAAGTCTGGTTTTAATGACTTTTCCGAAGCCAATGATATACCGGCAGGAATATTTTCCGGCGTATCTAGCGTTTATCATTGCTGTGCTGTTTTGTTATAATGTATTTGTGCAGTCGATTGTGAAAACAAAGAAAATTGTTGAGCAGAAAAAAATGTTGGAAAAAACAATGGAAGCTTACCGCATTGCATATACCGACCCTCTTACGAATACGCAGAACCGTCTGTCTTATATCGAACGGCTAAATGATGTGCAGAGAAATATCGCAGCTTATAAAGCTGTTACATTTATGATGTTTGATGTTGACAATTTTAAAAAACTGAATGACGAGAAAGGCCATGCGGCTGGTGATGAAGCGCTTAGAAACGTGGCCACGGTTTTAAAATCCGTTTTTGCAGAGGAAAATGTGTTCCGGCTGGGCGGGGATGAATTTGCGGTTATTTGCCCTGAAATACAGGAAAAGTTAATGGATAAAATTTCTGAATTCGACTGTAGGCTAGCTAAGTTTGTGCCTC
>CABSKZ010000096.1 GCA_902478395.1 uncultured Eubacteriales bacterium
GGACAGGCGGGTATCAAACACGAATTTATTTGTTGGCAGAGTATCAGTCAAACAAAAAACGGCGTTCCGGATTCGGAGCGCCGTTTCTGCCAGAGGAATCGTTATGCCGTTTCCACGGAGTTTGCAGATTGGAGGCCAAACTTTTCGACTGCGTGTTCCCGCATTTTATATTTCAGAATTTTTCCAGCGGCATTCATCGGGAAGCTGTCTACGAAATCTACATAGCGCGGTGTTTTGTGTTTTGCCATGTGGGAAGCGACATATTCCTTGAGTTCCTCTTCTGTCATTTCCTCGCCGTCTTTTAAAATGACACATGCCATAATTTCTTCGCCGTATTGCTTGTCCGGAACCCCGATGACCTGCACATCGGAGACTTTCGGATGCGTATAGATGAAGTCTTCAATTTCCTTTGGATAGATGTTCTCGCCGCCGCGGATAATCATATCCTTGATGCGGCCTGTAATTTTATAATTGCCGTCTTCCAGCCTGCGGGCCAAATCGCCCGTGTGAAGCCAGCCATCCTCGTCAATGGCTGCGGCTGTTGCCTCCGGCATTTTATAGTACCCCTTCATGATGTTGTACCCTTTTGCAACAAATTCACCGTCCGCATTGTCCGGTAAATCCTCGCCGGTTTCCGGGTCGACGATTTTGCACGTTACACCGTACATCGCGCCGCCGACCGTGTTGACACGGGTATCAATCGAATCCGTCGTCTTGCTCATTGTACAGCCGGGCGAAGCCTCGGTCTGGCCGTAGGTGATGCAGATTTCGCTCATGTGCATTTTCTCAATAACATCCTGCATGACCTTGACAGGGCAGGGGCTTCCGGCCATAATTCCCGTCCGCATATGGCTAAAGTCGGTCTTTTCAAAATCCTCATGCCCGAGCATTGCGATGAACATGGTCGGCACACCATGAAACGCGGTAATTTTTTCCTGATTAATGCAGGCTAGGCCCTTTTTGGGCGAGAAAGCTGGGATGGGAGACATGGTCGTTCCATGCGTCATGGAAGCGGTCATCGCCAGAACCATGCCAAAGCAGTGGAACATGGGCACTTGAATCATCATTCTGTCCGCAGTGGAGAGATCCATGCAGTCGCCGATTGCCTTTCCGTTGTTTACCACGTTATAATGCGTCAGCATAACGCCCTTTGGGAAGCCTGTCGTACCGGAGGTATACTGCATATTACAGACATCGTGCTTATTGATGGCGGCCGCGCGGCGGTATACCTCTTCGACCGGGATGCGATCCGCAAGCGCGAGGCTTTCCTCCCAGGTGTAGCAGCCCTTCTGCTCAGAATCCACCGATATGATGTTGCGAAGAAATGGCAGGCGCTTAATGTGCAGGGGCTTGCCTTTTTCGGCAGTTTCCAGCTCAGGACATAGCTCTTTCATAATGGCGACGTAGTCGGAATCCTTATATCCGTCAATCATAACCAGCGTGTGGGTGTCTGACTGGCGCAGCAAATATTCCGCTTCGTGGATTTTATAGGCGGTGTTGACCGTAACGAGAACGGCTCCGATTTTGGTTGTCGCCCAGAAGGTGATGTACCACTGGGGGACGTTGGTCGCCCAAATCGCGACGTGGTCGCCGGGCTTCACGCCCATCGCAATCAGGGAACGGGCAAAGGTGTCCACATCGTCGCGGAATTCACTGTAGGTTCTGGTATAATCAAGCGTGGTATAGCGAAACGCGTATTGGTCGGGAAATTCATCCACCATACGGTCGAGCACCTGTGGAAAGGTGAGGTCTATTAGATGCTCTTTCGGCCATACATATTTTCCGGTTTTAGCATTGTTGTCATACAGTCTGTGGGATTCAGCCGGCGTGTCCATATACTGGCTCATAAAATTCGCAAAATGGGGGAAAACGATTCCGGCATCGCTCAAATCCGGTGCGTAGCGTTTCAGCCATTCGAGGGAAACATAGCCCTCGTAATTGATGGAGCGCAGTGCGAGCATGGCCGAATCAATTGGCAAATCACCTTCGCCCATCATTTTATAGCGTACGGCTCCGTTTTCAATCACAGAATCCTTAACATGGGTATATTTGATGTATGCACCCAGATTCTGCACCGTTTGCTCCGGACTTTCTCCGGCAAAACGATAGGGATGGTGTATGTCCCATAGGGCGGCGACGTTGTCGCTTTCAATCTGGTCCAGCAGTGTGCACAGACGTTTTGTGTCTGCATAGACGCCGTTGGTCTCAATTAGAAGCGTGACATTTTTTTCCTCCGCGGCGGGAATCAAGCGGCTAAGTGCGGCGAGTACGACCGCGTCGTCTACCTCTCCGTCCACGTCTGCGTTCTGGTCGGCCAGAATACGGATATAGGGTGTGCCGAGTTTTGCCGCCAAATTGATATAATCTAAAATTTCCGCACAAGTTTCGTCTGCCTGGTCGGCATATTTCAGGCTTCTTCCTGTGGACAGGCAGGGAATCTCAAGATGCAGTTTTTTCAGCAACGCGACAGTTTTCGGCAAGTTTTCCTCCCGGAATGGCTTGCTGTTCACTGCGAAAATTTCGTCGCCCAGACCGCGGATTTCAATTCCCTGAAAACCGATGTCCTTAGCCATGGAATAAATATCGGACCAGTCAAAATCCGGACAGCCCAATGTGGAAAATGCGAGTTTCATGTTGTTCCTCCTGATATCAGTGATTCTTGGTGTATGGGGGCAACGGCCCCGTTTGTATATGAACCTTTCCGCTCACGGAAAAGCGTTTTTTAAAATTTTGGTACTTCAAAGCCTGCCTGCTGCATCGCACACCGCAGCTCCTCAGCCATTTCCCGGATTGTTTGCGGGCGCATCGCTTTGCATTGCGGGTCGTGGTACAATGCCTGCATCAGCAGCTTCGGGTCGCCGTTTAACATCCCATCCACAATCCATTTGGTGCAAAGCGCCTGTGGACGCATCAGCTCCAGCAGATAATCCGGCACAGAATTTGCACAGACCGCGCGCACGCCGTAGCCGTCGGCAATTCCCATTGTTTCGACGCAAATATCCGCAGGAAGCCCCTGTACCTGACCGTTGTTCATAAGGTTTACCGCATTCAGGACCGTCGGTTTGTTATACAGATAGGCAGAGATAATATTTGCGCTGTGTTCCCGGGAAGGCCGTGGGGTATAGGTTCCTTTTTTCACTTTAAAGCTCTCAAGTTCTTCCCAAAAACTCTTTTTAAAAATTGCCGAACGGTTTTTCCGGTTTTCTTTCGGCTGGCGCGGCAGTCCGTATTCCGGCATCCATTCCGTTGCGTCTCCGTGAATATCGATATAAGGCTCCAGCGCTGGATAATTGCTCATGACATAGGGCAAAAATTCACAGATGTGAAAGCCGTTTGGATATGGCAGATATCCATAAGCGTCATATAGCTCCGCCATGATGCTGTAGGCGGAAATGAAATTTACTTCCCTGTCAAACGCGCTGTCGTTTTCTTTTTTTAATAAATCAAGCAGGGAACCAGAGCCAAGCCGTTCCCGCAAAAGTGGGTAGCCGCTTTTGCCGTCAATTTTAAAATCCAGCACCCACAAAAAGTGGTTCATGCCTGCTATATCGTAGGAAATTTTGCTGAAATCCTCCAAATCGAAAAGCCGGGCGAGCATTCGCTGGATTTCATAGAAAGCGGAACAAAACCCAACGACCGGGTTGCGGCATAGCCGGGAAAGTACGGCGGTCGTCGTCGACATCGGATTTGTATAGTTGACCACAATGGCATCCGGGCACAGCTCGCTGACATCTTTTGCAATATCCACAAACGCGGGAATATTCCGGATAGAACGAATCCAGCCCGCTGGGCCTGCGGTATCTGCGCCGGTAGCAAAAATACCGTATTTTTCCGGAATTGCGATGTCAAGATACGACGCCTTCATCCCGCCGACCAGTATGGCAATTAGAACGGCGTCCACCCCTTCCAACGCCTTCCGGCGGTCGGTATAGTAAAGGTGGTCATCCTCTTCTCGGCCATATGCAAGGGACGCGGCCTCTCCCCACCCGGCGCAGTCCCGGGCGGTTTCCTCGTTGATATCCATATACCGGATTTCGAGCGGCTCCCCGCTGAATTCATAGAACAGTTCCTTGACCAGGGTTGTCGCCCAATAGTACCCGACCCCAACAATACAGATTTTTTTCATATTTTGCTCCCTTTCCAGGCATACCGGTCGAGGACAGCAGCGAAACCAACCGGTAGAGCAGGAACTAATTTTTGAATGTTTACCTTAAAATATATCAAACCTTTGCGGAAAAGTCAAGTAGCGGCAGTGAGAATGAAGAGATTATACACGGCTATTGCGCTAAGGGCGTGTATCCGGTTTGCGCAACGAGGGATTGGCCTTGCTCCCCAAGCATCCATTTTACAAATTGTTTCGTGTTTTCGTCCGCGTCCGATCTTGTGACTGCATAGAACGCAGAAGCTATCGGATATGTATTGTTCTCAATGTTTTCCACGCTTGGGGCGATCCCGTCAATACTAAGCAGCTTGATTTGACTGTTTTTTACCATCTCCGTCGAATAGAAACGGAAGGAAAAACCAATTGCATTTTTATAATTTTTGTAGTCCGCAGTCTGCTTGATGATGCCGGCCATTGCGTCGATTACTTCCGTTGTTTGTGGCGCGGCAAGGTCTTTGCCCTTCATGAGGCGCTGAAGTGCGCTCTGGCTACCGCTGCCTTCATCGCGTTGAAACGCCTTGATTTCTCCAAGATTCGCTCCGAGCTCTTTCCAGTCAGTGATTTTACCGGAATATATATCCTGTATCTGTTCCAGTGACAGCGTGTCTATTGGATTTTTTGCGTTTACAAAGAAAACGAAGGCCTCTTTCCCAATCGGGGTGAACACGAGTTCGACGCCGTTGCTCTTGGCGGCTTGTTCCTGCTTTTCAGACGGAGACGCCACAAATATGATATCTACAGTTCCGGCAATCAGGTTTTCATATGCTGTTGATGTGGTGGTGCATTTGAGGTATGGATTTGCACGGACCTGGTAGTTTTCCCGTAATATTTCTTCAGGATAGACCGCCCTCGCAAATGCGGAGTAGACGGGGTACAGAGCTGTTGCGCCGTCCAGCCTTGGAATCCCGCTGTTAAATTTCAGTGAGGATTCGCGATTCAACGTTGCAACCTTCGAGTTTTGGCCGTATGGAACATATTGGCTCAGCAAATCGTCCCCTTCACTTAATGTAGGGAGATGGTCCTCGTATATGACGTATCCCTGATAGCTGCCGAAGAAAACCGCTAAAACAGCGAAGATACAGATGAAAGGAATATAAATATATTTTTTCTTTATGCCTCCCCAAATCAGACAGGACAGCACAGCGACAGCGAAAAGCGCAGAAATCAGGATGAAAATAACATAAACATTTGCACGGACGCTTTCAAACGCGACCAGAAGAGCGCCAAACAGTGCCGTTACTGCAATTCCAACCACTACGGCCAAATTTGTCAGAATTTTTCCCAAAGCCACCTCTTTTTTTGTCACAATGAGAACAATTCCGGCGATAAACATACCCAACGGGAGGAGAAAAAACAATTGCGCCATAACTTTTGCCTCCTTTATCTACTATTTAAAATCTCTGCGAATATGCGCGATAAACCGCTCCGTTTTCATTTTAATATATAAAGCTAAGTTGTTTCTATATCTTACTCATCAAATATTAATGGTATCCCCAACGCGCAAAGCCTGTTATTTGCCATTTTTACGCGCTTGGGCAGATAATCATCTACTCTGTGCCCGTCAAATCCGACACTCATTTTTACTCCGCTATCCTTTATCATTTTAATAAGAGCCTCGTCATAAAAAATTCTTTTTACATATTGATGCTCGCGGTATGAATGGATACTGTCGTAATTTACATTCACTTCCCAAAAGATGTTTTCTTCTGCCATCTTTTTTAAAAATGTATAAGTATCTTTGCCTTGATTTTCAAGCATCTGAGGAATATCTGTATGCGCGATTCCCTTATACTTGCAGCCGTATCTTTTTGCATAATCAAAAATGTCTTTTGCGACACTTTCCGAGTCATCTATATGCTCTATTAGGCAATAGTCGAATTTTGATAAATCAAGTTCTTCAGGAACTGTCAAATAATCTTTGCGGATGGTTGGAATTTCGATGCCGGCTGCTAATTTTATTCTATCGCTGTATTTTTGTTTTAATAAGGTCATATGATCGCGGTATCGGTCTACTGCCGCCTGATAATCCCTGCTCCATTCATTTCTGTTTGAATTTAACGGTATATTAGGTCTTTGCTGCGCGATACCATAACAATGATCACAAATACCAAATAGCTCCACGCCTCCCGCAATTGCAGCCTCTATGATTGTAGAAGGTGCGTCTTCGCCACAAAAAGAATAATATGTGTGCGAATGTAAATCTTGTATCATGAACGCTATCCTCCTTAGCCATTTTGTCAGGGTTCCATTTTATGGTGCCAGGGTATCATAATGCAGCAACGTTCTCAATAATAAAATTTCGTCCGCCTTTGGACAACGCGAATTAAAACATATGTTTTTTCCCAAATCATCAAAATTGTTCTGCGTCCGCTGTCTTTTATGATCAAAAGTGCTATTTTATTCGTCCTTAAAATCAGCACATTGCTGCTGCCTGAATACCTGCGATTGCACCATCGGCAACTGCTGTAGCCACCTGTCTCACTTTTTTCACACGGATATCTCCTGCCGCAAATACTCCCGGGATTTCCGTCTGCATGGAGTCATCAACCGGAATATAGCCGCCATCTAACTTCAATTCTGTGTACATCTGCGTATTCGGAACAATCCCCGCATATACAAATACTCCACACTCTGCATCTTTTACAATCTGCTTCTTTCCTGTTTTGTTGTCTGTAAATTCAAGTTCTTCCACCGCTTCGCTGCCATATACTGCAGTAAGGCTTGAATGTGGCATGATTTCGATATTATCATGGGTAACAACTTTATCTTTGAATTCCTGTATACATGCAAGTTCATCTTCCACACATACAATAATTACCTTTCCTGCTAGTTCAGCCAGATAAAGAGCTTCCTTTACTGCTCCATCTGCTCCGCCGATTACATAAACATTCTTTCCCTTATAATTCAAACCATCTTTTGGTGCATTTAATCTGACACCTTTCAGACTTTCCCCGGGAATGCCTAACATACGACCAGAACCACCATTCGCCAAAATTAAGGTTTTAGACTCATAACTTTCTTTATCCGTAACGACTTTCTTTATATCGCCTTTAAGCTTTGTCTCTGTCACATTTTCATAACGAAGCTCTACACCGGCACCGAGTGCCTGTTCTTTCATTCGTTCAGCAAATGTGATACCAGATTCTTCCCGCACGATTGCTGTATAGTGTGTAACTGTAGAAACCGTTCCAATCAAACCACCCACCTGTTTCTTTTCCAACACCAAAACTTTTTTCCCTCTGCTTTTCCCATAAACAGCTGCGCTAATACCAGCTGGTCCTGCGCCAATAATAATCATGTCGTACATTTCAATATCCTCCTAATATTAAATTGCTAAAACCAGTGATTTTTTTGGTTCCATTGCTTTTCTATATAAATTCTATCCGTTTTAAACGGTTTTGCCCGGCTTATTAAAATATATCTAAAACCCATTGTTTTCTGCTAATTCAGAAACTATTCCGAAGATTCTTAGTTTTCTATCCCTTGCATAGCAGACAGCTACCCACGTCTAGGGAGAAAAACATTTAACAATTACCTAAAATGGAATTATACCATAATTTTTAACTTAGTTATGGTTATGTTTTGCCCTTTTTCATATCTTATTCGTAATATTTCGTAACACTATAAATCTGTAAACCACTTCTTTTGCCACAGGACAGGAACAATATGAATATTTGACTATTAATTTCTGTTCTAACATTTATTGTTTTCCGTTCCACATTTATATGGATTTTATATCTAAATTTTTGTGGGAAAGCTGTACAACCGTCTCAACATGCTCATCATTGTCCAAACTCATATTTTTACCAACATCTTAAAAATCTCTTTTTTATCTCATCATTTATATAGATATACTTTTTAATTCAATTCTTACCTTTTTTCTTTATTGTGCTGTGAATATTTTTAATGCTTTCCAAATATTCTTCTTCGACCGGCGATAAGTTCCGTTCCTGATATTTCCTATATTCTTCTGTTGCTTTTTCAATTGCCTGTGCATGATTAATCGTTCCGGCTCCTTGCAACACTTTTTCACCTGTAGTTTTTAAAACATTATCAAGGTGCTCCACATAATCTGCCATATACATAGGATTGTGGCGCATAGCTTGAATCTCCGCAAAATCAAAATATCCCGATACAATATTGTTTAGGATCTTTAACTCTTCATCATTGAGATAATTTTTTGCAATACTGATATCTTTCAATACAGGAAAATTACCAGAAAAACTTTTTAATCCCATAAAAGGCTGACTGGCGTCCACACGCTGGTATATAACTTCTGCTGCTGTATGTCCATGTGCTGCATAGTGTAATTTATTTTGTACCATTTTGAAAAATGCAATGGATTCGCTACTCTTGGGATCATAATCAACACTTGTTGCATAAAGATCAAGTACCTGTCGGTACATAACTTTTTCAGATGAGCGGATATCCCGAATACGGTCTAATAACTCTTTCCAGTAATTACCGCCACCCAGATTTTTCAGCCGTTCATCATCCATCGTAAAGCCTTTTATCATGTACTCTTTCAAGCGTTCAGTAGCCCACCGACGGAAATTGGTAGCAATTTTAGACTTTACTCTATACCCAAGCGAAATAATCATGTCAAGATTATAGTGTGTTGTATTATAGTTTTTTCCATCAGCCGCAGTTGTTCGGAATTTCCGAACAACTGCATTTTCTTCTAGCTCGCCTTCTTCAAAAATGTGCTTAATATGCTCACTGATATTAGATTTACTGGTTTGGTAAAGCTCGCATAATTGCGCCTGTGTAAGCCAAACACTCTCATCTTCAAACTTAACATCAATTTTTGTATGCCCATCCTCCGTTTCATATATGAGAATTTCACTACCGACAATATTGGGATTGTCTCTTCTATCCTCCATCTTCAGTTCTCCTTTTACCGTTCCATTAATTTTCTACTGACCTCTCTTACTGACCCCAGTTGTCTTTCAAACATGATATCCCATAAGTCCAAGCATTTATCAGCAATCTGTTTATCTGCCATTTTACCAGAGTTAACAGTCTCATCATATAAAGATATA
>CABSKZ010000097.1 GCA_902478395.1 uncultured Eubacteriales bacterium
AAAATCAACCGATTCCTCAAGCCGCAGCATTGCGTCCCACCAACGTCCGAGATTATGACCCGGCCACCAGAAATAACATTCGGCTTTATACATTTCATCTACATTCAGGAACCAGTTGGGAAGGTAATTTTTGTCTTTGTTCAGACAGCTTAAAAGATTATGTCCGCCTAGAAGGAGCGCCGGCTTTAAATCACTGTACATATTAATCCCCCTTTGAATTGATAAACTCTTTTTATACGATGTGCGGAAGTTTGTCAATTCCAATAGAGGAAAAGCGTCAGACTGGAATGATTTCCATTATTAATTTAAGGCATGAAAGGATAGAATTTTAATATAGGTATAACGCCGTTTTCTATTTCTTTTTAAATCGGCCTCAGAAAAGTGAAATACGGAAGATTCCGCACGATTCCAAACAGCAAAAGCAACACAACCAGTGTCCAGACGATGATTGCCTGCGCCCTCGACAGTTTTCTCTTACCAAATTTGATATAGTTAACAAGATACCATAGCAGCAACACCAATATGACCGGCGAGAGCACCAGGACTGCTAAGTTTGCCCGGGCCGCCCCCGCAAAGTCAAACCGGAGCAACGACAGGCACATTCTCGTGACACCACACCCCGGGCAGTACAGGCCTGTTAGGACATGCAGCGGACATGGGATGCGAAACGGCGTAAATGCGCAAACGAAAGCATACCCCAACCCTATCGCACCCAAAATTGCAACTGTTTTTAATGTTTGAAAAAGCCGTTCCTTCATGTCCCCTCCATCAAAAGCAAATCGTTTGCCAGCTAAAAATATGAGTCCCGCAGGCAACCACTGCGGGACTCTAAGTACAAATAGTTTTTATTGCGCTACCATTTTGTTCAGTTCGTTCTGAATCAAGGCCCAGGCAATGATTTGCAGCCCAAAGATTGCCAGAACCAGATAGATTATCTTCATGCTGGAGTCCGCTGCAACATTGCGGATGCCCTTTGCTGTTTCAATCTTTTCACCCATTTTGTAACACCAGTAAATTCCGTAGATACCGCAGGTGATAATTGTAAACAGCAGCGCCATCCCCCCGGATGTTCCGTTTTGCTCACCAGATGCGTAATTACAGTCGTCGTTCATCTTCACGAGCCAATACCAGCCGTAAAAACCACAGGTAATAATCGTAAAAACAATACACAGTGCGACTTCTCTTCTTTCCAAAGCTATCCCTCCCTGCCGCAGGCGCGGCGTAATATATTGAAAGCAATTTTATTATATTAGATTAACGTCACGCTGTCAAGATAATCTCTGTCCCTTTTTACCATAAAACGTTCAAATTTACACTCCGGAGAAAGCCGCCTCCATATGATAGGCCTACGCCGCGTCAATAACCCGTTTAACATGTCCCCCTGTTCAAAAAAACCTGAATTAAATGATAGCTATACCTCTTTCTTGAAAACCAGTTTTACGGGGCCTAACAAGCCGGACGGCTCATATAAATGATATTTTGAAAACGTGTCGCGTATTTTATGCCCCAGATGGTTCGTGACTGTCACGCACAGCTTGTTTGTTCCTTCTTTTAACATCTCCGTTATGTCAAATTGATAGGGGGGAACCAGCTTGTCGCCAACGTACACTCCATTTACGGTAACGGATGCCGTTTCACCGACTGTTCCAAGGTCCAAAAGAATCTGTTCTCCGGCTATCGGGCCGCATTCAAACTCCGCGCTGTAGCGGATATGCCCGGAAAACCGGGGAAGCGTATCTTTGCCTGTCATGTTCACAAGTGAATCCATTGTTTTATACGGCCGGAATACAGGAAGTTCTTCTTCCTCCGCAACGGAAACATCAAACGCACAGGCAAGCACCTGTTCCGAAATGGTCTGGTAATGCTTATCCTCCGGGATTCCCTCCGGAATTTCTCCGAACAGCAGCACGATTGACTGGTAAGGCTCCAGCAGCAACGGAATTTTATCCGTTTCCACATGACATACTACGGCCTTATTCGCCATCAAGTCATACTGTATATAATTACCGCCGCAAAAAGCGCGGACTGTCAATTCCGTTTCAATCCTGTGGTGGATGTCCTCATTGGTCAGCATGTACAGGTCCATTCCGCCGCTGCGATAGTGGAACGCACGCAGATACAGGCCGGCATTCTCCGCAGCAACATCGCCGAAGCCCTGGTTCCGGACATACTCAGCTAATTCATCAAGCGGCACGACATGGAGTGTTTCCGATGGACGAACAAACTCCGCTATGCTGGCGCCTTCGCAGGAACACTTTGGTACACCATTTACATATATCACACAAATTCCCGCTTCACTCAGCTCCGCCAGCTTGCGGACAGCAGCCTCCGGCAGGAATTCGCTGTATGGAACAATCATACAGGGGTAGGTCTCCCCGCTCAGGCGGAATACCTTTTGTTCTTTGTCGATCTTCGCCTTCTGCAAATAATCAAGAGAGATAAAATCATAGTCCAGCTGGTTGTCGTACAGCGCTTTTGCCGGTTCGTCTATTTTCATAAATTCACCGCCCGACCATTCCGCCTCCGCATGGTACAAGATTCCCGCGCTCGCCACATGTACCCCGCCAGAAAAAAGATGGCAGGCGCGATTCATATAGTCCATCAGCAGCCTGAACTGCCGGTACTGCGGGTTTGCGCCGCGCGCGTAAAAATGCGGCGGGCAGTCCGGATCTGGGTATTTGGGCGAAAATGCGTGCGGAACAAAATGGTTAATGCCGCGTACCAGCATGTGGTCTGTCAGCCATTTCATCATTTTCAGGCCTTCCGCCCAACCAAAAGCGCCGTAAATCTCACACATGGCACGCCCCTGCTTCTCCGGCTGGATATGTGCGTGCGAAGCGCCCAGCTTAGCAAGCGTATAGTGGAAAAACACCGGGTCTGCGACACCGCCCCGGATCGGCGCGGCGCTGTTGTATTCCGTAAGCCCTGGAATAATCTGGTTCAGCACAACGTCGACTCCCGCCATGTCCTGTCCATCCATACTGCGGAAAAAGTGCCCCGCGCTGCGCCCTGTTTTTGTGTGCTCCCCATTGTCCTCAATAATGTGGCCGATGTATATTACCCCATGCTCCCGGCTCCAGTTCCCCAATTTTTCACAAAAGTTCTCCTGATAAAGTTTTGTTACGAGGTCCATATAGCAGGTTCTGACCCGTGCGGTTTCCTCTCCAAGCTCAAACCAGATGGCAGGCAGCAGAGAAACCACATTCTCACCCAGGCGTTCCCTGAGCATAGCAAGCAGGCCGTCTGTCCATGGAAAATGGGCAAACTGCACCCCCATTTGGGTTTCCGGCACAAGGTAATTGTTGCCGAAACAGGGTTCGTCAGAAAAGAAGCCTGCAAAAGTATCTCCGAAATACTCTTGGAACCTTTCGTAATGCGGCTGGTACACCGCCTCTATCATCACGTCCATCGACGCAGAGGACAGTGGATCACAATAGTACCGCTGCGGCGCAAACACACCGGATCTCGTTTTGATGAGGAACACAAAACGGAATACACCTTCCGGCAGGTCAAAATATACCATGCCGTCCGAGATTTGATTGGTAAAATCAAAAACATTTCCAGTCAGCCTGTCGCTGTTTTTCTCCCGTTCACAGGCCAGAACAGCAACGATTTCATCTTCTTCCTCTGTCATCCATTCCGATACCACTAAAGAGCCATCTGTGACCGGGCCAGAAACGTCGGTGTGCTGTTCTGTGAGCCCCCATCTCGCAAGGTGTGGATATTTTTTCTCCAATAGGCCGTTCGCATAGCCAGAAGGAAAATGTTTGTCGTCCAACAGCCAGACCTGCATACCGCGCCGTTTGCATTCTTTTAAAATCAGCTCCATGTCCGTCCACCACTTCGGGCCGCAAAAATCCTCGTGCGGACGGGATTCTACACAAAGCGCACGGATGCCGGACGCCTCTATTTTATCAATTTCTTCGACGAGCGTCTTCTCGTCCTCGCCATGCAGCCAGAAAAAAGGATATATATAGTTATCCCAATTGTTCTGCAGTACTTCTTCCAGTCTATTTTTCATATTGTTCCCAACGCCTTTCGTTCAAATATTTTTAAGATATCCATCCCATTCCAACCAAAGCCATTCATCAGCTCAGCGTTTATTCTAAAACCATTTATTTTTTTTGAACAGAAAAATACAAAACAAGACCACCACCGCACTAAACACAATAATTACCGGATAGCCGTAAACACTTTCATATTCCGGCATTTTGAAGTTCATCCCATACCATCCGGCAATCAGGGTCAGCGGCATAAACACGGCGGTAATAACCGTGAACAGCTTCATCAGCCTGTTCTGGTTGATGTCGACCTGCGCCTGATACGCCTCACGCACCTGAGATACATAGTCCCGCAGGTTTACAACGCTTCCGAGCAACCGGCTTATCCGCCCCGCTATGATTTTGAAATACCGGAGCGTTTTTTCCTCCATTAAATCATTTTCGTTTTCCTCGATCTGCTCGGCGATTTCAACCAGCTGCTCGTAGTACCGTTTCAGTACCAGAAGCTTTCTGCGCAGTGCAATAATCTCCTTCACACAGCTCTGCTTTTTCTCTGTAATCAGGTCCTCCTCCAGCGCCAGGATTTCCTGCTCCAGCCCCTCTAAAACTACCGCATCATTGACTGTCAGCCTGTCAAAGAACAGGCACAACAGCTTTTCCAGACCGCTGTTTTCAGTTCCGGTGGTATTAAACATTTGAAGCAATTGTTTGCGGTAGCTCTCCTTCTCGCAGACAAACACCAGAAGATGCCGGGTAAAATAAACAGCGACATGTGTATGCTCCCTGCCTAATGTTTTCATATGTACAAGATTCAGGGAAATAAAATCGTATCCCTCATGGCTTTCAAACCGGGAGCCGCCTCCCGACACGCACGCAGAAACAACCGTTTCCGGAATCTGCAGCAACACAGCATCCGTCCGAAGAGCTTCACGGTTCAAAACATACAGGCAGCTTTCCCCCGGATACAGTCTGCAGCCGTCAGCATTTTCCAGCACATGAATCACGCAACCGCCTCCCGTTTTTCTTTGTTCTCCATTTTCTCACAAAATGGCAGTGATGTCAACCGCTTTTCAAACAGATTATACCCCAATATATAACGAAACACGAGATGTCTTCCCCTTGCGCTTGCGCAATTTGGCTAAACTGCTTAAGCATCGCGTCCAGCCCGCTTTCGCTGAGTCTCACTTGTCATATATGGATAGCTGGCCAATTCAGAAAGTTAAGATGACCTGCCTATCTTCCGTCCCGCCCATACGCCATGAAACGTTTTTTCGACACCAAAAAGGGGCCTGCTTATAATTGCAGCTCCCTTACATTGACCCGGCCCGGATTTTCGTCCGGAACCCTTTATTTTCCTAAAACTAATATATCGTTATAGTGGTAGCTGTCCCCCGGTGTGCTGGTTTTTCCCGGCGCAGCTGGAATAAAGTAATACTCCAGCGCCTCTCCGTCTTTCTGTGCCTCAATGGAAATGGTATGATACCCCTTGGACAGCAGCACTTCCTTCTGCTGTCCTCTGGGCGCACGGTGGTAGGCAGGCATAAAGTAGGTTTTTCCCGCATTGAACAGAACCTCGCCGTCCAGCGTCATTGAAGATGCGCTGCTTGTGGCTCCAATTAGTTTGACCACCCGGTCAGATGGAATATACAGTCTTGCTCCGGCATAATACATTCCGTCTGCCATATCCGGAAATGCCTGTTCAAAGGCGATACGGTTTCCTGGGCAGGATATGGAGGCCATTTCCGGTTTTCCGTCTGCAACACAGCGCACAACCGTCCAACTCCACGCCGGCACGAGCGGGCAGGCCACGCTATAGCTGGTCCAGGGCGCCACGTCATGGTCCCGCCGGATTTCTACCGCGACCGGATAGGTTTCACAAGCGTTACAATCCGAACGAACCGCCGCATGCCATACCATTTCTTCTCCTGGCTGTAAGCAGTACGGCTCCGGTTTACTTTTGTTCCATCCCCTCGGCGCCGAAAGCGCGAGAATACCCTTCCATTCCGCCTCCGAGTGATTTCGAAGCCGAATTTCCAGCCGCTTTTCTTCCTCATTCCCGATTGCGGGATGACCATCCTGAAGGCCGATGATAACCTCCACCGCCATATCTGCCTTCGTTCCGGCCGGAATAAACTGACGCAGGCTCCTGAAGTCCAAATCCCACAGGGCTTTCACCGGTTCTGTATTCATTTTCAAGCCTGCCGCGTTCGTCTCCGCTCCAGACATTATGGCCACTGGGCTTTCATAAACAGCTAAAACTTTTTTGGCGACTTGAACCGTCCGTTCCGTCAGTTCTTTTAAGTCCTTCGGTGCGCGGAAGCCCTTTACTGCAGGACTAACATTGATATCTTCTCCGATTGGCCGAATCCACTCCTGCGGGATGGACTCCGCTCCGCCGATGATTCCGAGGATAGAACCGAGGGTCGCTCCGGTGCAGTCTGTGTCGTACCCGCAGTTCACCGCCTTTAAAATGGCGTCGCCGAAGTTCTCTCCGTAGAGCCAACCCAAAACCGTAAACGCAATGTTCTGCGGCGCATCTGTAAAATTCTCCCGCCCGTGGTGTTCTAAAACCAACTCACGGGCAGTTTTCCAGTCCCGGCCTTCCCTGTGCCACTTCCGCAAATCCGCAAGTGCCTTGTAGGTCCGGCAGTCCGGCGGGATACAACTCATCCCGATGTCCAAAAGCCTGTCTCTGTCGCACTCTAAAAATGCGGCGCTTTCTACCGCCGCAAAAAAGATTTCCCCGTAAACACCTTCTCCACCGGCATGGTCGACCACTGCGTCGCAATAAGCGAACCTGGCCGCTGCTTCCGGCAGCCCCGGGGACACCATCGCCCAAATTTCAGAGCGAATCGGGGAGCCCATGCAGTTCGTGAACGGATTATTGAATGCCCCGCAAAGCGGCGGGCGAATACCGCGCCGGATATTTGTCAGTGCGTAACCATATTCGTCAAATGGGAAAAACACATGTTCCGCCCATTCCTGCGCCAGTTCCTCCGAAGTGATATTGACCCCATATTGTTCCAAGGCGTGCAGCCAGACAAGCTGCAAATCTAAATCATCGTTTGGCATCGGCCCATCGAACTTCTGGGAGTAAAATGTCAGGTCAAGAAGCTCCGTCCTGCCCTCCGGCGGGCCGCCAAGCGTACCACCGATGTTTTTTCCCATCCAGCCTCCATAAACTTTATTTCTATAGTCCTCTTCATTCAAAATAATCTGCATATTCCCCTCCATTTTCCGCGGTGCGGATGCCATTCCATTTCGTTAGGTGAAGACTTATTTCCGTCTCAGCTGCATCTGCCCCAATGCGATTTTTTATTTCCGGTAAACCATATCATCCGCAGGGATGATGACATTTTATCATTTTATATGATAAATGTCAGTAGCATATTTTTATTTTATAGTAGGGGATTTTATACCTTTATACGGCCATTTTCGGAAAAACGCCTGTTTTGCCGCCTCAAACTGCTCAAAATCTAACTTTTTGTTTGGTTTTATAGCGGCGTCTGCCTATTATCATCCGCTACCTTCGGGGACATATGTGGTTCCCCAAAGGGCTGGTAAGCCAAACACCGTACCAGCCCTTTAGATTCATTCTATCTGTTTTGCAATGCCGCGGCTATCATGGCAAAATAATTTTCCTGCGGCACATAGGATGCGACGCTGTTGCCGGTTCCAAGCGCATACCCCTTACACAACGTTTTTTCCAGCATGGCGCAGGAACGCGCGTAGATTTTTTCCGGCGTCTGCCGGCAGACGAAATCCACGTCGACTCCGCCCATAATCGCAATTCTGTCCGCGTACATGTCATAGGCCTCTTCCACCGGCTGGATTTTGTCCTCGTACGAATGTTTCCCGTCAAAACCAATGTCATCAATTAAATCGTCATACACGCTCGTCAGCTTTCCGCAGGAATGCAGAATAACCGGCTTTCCGTGCGCATGGGCAAGCGCCGCCATCTTTTTGTGCCAGGGAAAGACCAGCCGCCGCATATCGTCCGGAGACAGCATCGTCTGCATATTAAACCCCCAGTCGTCATTCAGAATAAAAGCTCCGATGCAGTCGTATCCGGCGCATTGCTTATAATAATTATATATTCTCTGCCCGACCTGATGAAACACTTCTTCCACTAGCTGCGGTTCGTCCGCCAGCAGATAGCACAGATTATCATAGCCCATCAGGGCCATGGTGTTTTCCAGCACACCGGACGGTCCATAAAGTATGAACTTCATTCCCTCTGGCAGAATGCGATTCAGGCGTTCCACTCTGCCGTCATAATAGTCCTCCGGATTGGGCCAGTGGTATGCCTCATAGCTTTCCCAATCTGTGATAACTGCTCCTTCATTCACTGAAATGCTGCTTTTGGCATGGTCGTTGTTTTTATGCGGAAAACTGAAATTGCTTGCGTGTATGGTCACATAGTCATATCCCGCCCGGTAAAACGCCTGCACCATGTATTCCAGTGCCTTTTCCTGCTCTCCCGGCCCCGGCACATGCCCACTGAGCACATTATACAGGTCTTGATTCAAAAAGAATTCAAACAGGGTATACCGGTCAGGTTTCTCTCTCCGCAGGACTTTTAAAATATTTTCAAAATCCGGTTTTGGCTTCGGCAGGCTTGCGGGTGATGTAAAACTAATATCAAACTTCTTCATAAATAAATCCTCCATCTTGCACAAATTATAAATTATGATATAATAAACACCGCAAGCGGTGCTTATTATTCGCCTCCGGCAGGGAAATTATTGTGCGTGCAGCAGTTTCCCGGCGGAAACAAAACGCAAATATTTTCTGCATGCAGTTTTTTAACATTGGGTTATGATTCGGCAAGTGCCAAAATGCTTGCTTACGGTATTGCCGCTCATTTTACTGACGTAAAATGCGAATGTGATATATATTAACAAACGCGAACCGTATGGGCGGAAAGCCAGATTGTTATTCGAACCATTCACATGGCACGGTAAAGATATTGAAACTCCATACAGGTTCATCATATCAGACCGCGGTCTGCAAATCTATTAAAAAATTATCATGTTATATGTAAAAACAATCATAAAATCGGAGCGTGATAACATGAAAGCCGCTTACCGGGAAAAGATGGATGCGAAAATGGGGGAATTTCTTTGTTTTACCCGCGCAGACAGCGCCTCCGATCCCATCTACACCCC
>CABSKZ010000098.1 GCA_902478395.1 uncultured Eubacteriales bacterium
ATACCATATTTATGACTACCAGTTCTTTTACCGGAATCTGCAAGAAAATGTAGCAAAACGCGTTGATACTTATTTGAACCGATAGCAAAAAGAGTACGGACAATAAAATGTCCGTACTCTTTTTGTTTACTCTTCGTTTATGAGAAAACTACTGCTTTTGGATTATTTAATAACCATCTGTGGATGTTTGAAATATTTAATTCTCCGTATATTTCTCCAGCGTTTTCCTAACGGCGCCTGTTCCGGCGACCATCTCTTCGAAATACTGTTCAGCCAGAGTACCAAGGCCAGCCTCATACAGGTTGACACCAAATATGGCGGCGTCGGAAAAAATTGGTTCCAGCACGTCATGAAACGGCCCGCCGTCTCCCAGCTGAATGTTTGCGACGTATCGGCTTACGGTGTCATACAAGGGGTCTGGACTGACAGTAAACCGCTTGCCTTCGTCGTCTATTCCCATTAAATAACGGCACCACCCTGCCAATACCAACGGAATAAGTTTCAAGTCAGAAACCGTCTTCCCGTCGGTGTTAGTGTAAGCTTTTATGGTTCCTCCGAACCGGATACCAAGCTTCTGTGACGTATCAGTCGCGATTCGCTGCGGTGTGTCCGGCATAAAGGGATTTGGAAACCGGACCCGCAAAACCGTATCAAGAAATTCCTTTGGATTTAAAATACCTGGATCGACCACAACCGGAAGCCCTTCCTGATAGCCAATGGTTTCCACCAGCTTCACCAGCTGCCGGTCCTTCATTTCATCGGCAATCAGCGTATATCCCAGCAGACAGCCAAAAATAGCCAAAGCGGTGTGGAGCGGATTCAGGCAGGTGCAGACCTTCATTTTCTCTACCTTATCGACCGTTTGCCGGTCCGTAAATATGGCGCCGCCCTCCTCAAGGTTTGGCCTCCCATTCGGAAACCAGTCCTCAATGACAAGATATTCCGTTTCCTCTGCGTTTACAAATGGCGCGACGTAAGTATTCTTTGTAGTGACCACCGCGTCCACATCCACAAATCCAGCCTCTGTCAGCATTTTTTTCACAGAATCGTCCGGTCTCGGCGTGATTTTGTCTATCATGCTCCATGGGAAAGATACCGCATCGCGGTCATTGATATAGGCTTCGAATCCGGCATCAACAATGCCGTTCTTTCCCCACTGCTGCGCGAAGGCATTGACGGCATTGTACAATTTATCTCCGTTATGCGAACAGTTGTCCATGCTGACCAAGGCAATCGGTGCCTGATTTGTCCGGTAGCGTTCATAAAGCAGTGCGGCAAGCTTCCCGATATAACTTTTCGGCGCCTGCGGGCCTTTTTCAAAATCCTCTTTCACCGCCGCCATGTATCCCCCCTGGGCGTCTACAAGGCTGTACCCCTTTTCTGTAATTGTAAAGCTGACCATTTGCAGGCTGGAAGCGGTAAAAATTTCCTTCAGCCGTTTCCAATCCTGCGTATTTTCCGGATTTATGGTAAGCGATTCCACTACGCTGGCTATGACCGTTTTTTCGATGCTGCCGTCCGACTTCAGCGTAACCAATATGGAAAGGTCATCATGCGGCCGGCACATTTTTTCAACAATTTCATAATCGTATCCCTCCGCCACAATAATTCCGGTGTCACTTTTTCCGGCATTCAGCAGATTTTGCTGCATATGTGCCGGAAATGCCTTGAAAATATTGCCAGCGCCAAAATGAATCCATTTTGGATGCTTTACAGTGTTTTTACGTACCTGCTCCCGGTCAAATTCCGGCAGCCGGAATCCGGCACTTTGCCATGCCGGACGGTCCTGCAAAGATTTTTCGTGTAATGTTAATGTCACTTTCTCCACCCCTCATAAAAATTGTTTAATTTCCTGCTCTTTGAAGTATTCCGGGTACTTTTGAAACAGTTCAATTTCTTCTACATTAATTTTCCTGCAATGTTCATGCAAAAGCGCAATCAATTCTTTCATTTGTTTATTTTTCATACAATCAAGCATCTTCCTGTGCTGATGGATGGCGCCGCTTACAATCCCGCTGTCCCAGAGCGTCATCAGCCGTACGCGCCGGTAATGGCCGCTTTTGCTTTGCAGAAGCTCCCAGCAGAACTCCTTGTCCGTCAATTTGAAAAAGATGCCGTGAAACTGTTCATCCAATTCCAAAAAACGGCCAAACTGTTGCTGTGCCAGGCATTTCTCCTGTTCCCTTATTTTTTCCTCCAGCACCGCATCGTTTTCTGTGCAGCATTGCTCTGCAAATATGGAGATGACACGCTCCTCCAGACATTCCCGCAGGAAACGCTCCTCCTCCATCCGTTTTAGGTCGATTTTTGAAACGCGCGTTCCCTTCTGCGGCATAATGTCTGCCAAGCCCTCCTCCGCTAGCTTCATAATCGCATCACGAACCGGACTTCTGCTAACGCCGAGCCGTTCGGTTAGCGCCTTGATATTCAGTTCTTCACCGGGCTTTAAATTCAAATTGATAATATTGCTGCGCAGTATCTGGTACACCTGTGAACCAATTGTCTGGACAACCGGGCTTTCCAGCGTTAGTCCTTCCATATGACCGCCCCCCCTTTTCGTTCATACAGACGATTAGCTCCGTTTGGCATTTTTGTCGATCGCTTCCCACAGACCGTTGAGATAGGTCGCTCCGAGCGCCCTGTCATACAGGCCGTATCCCGGCATCGCTACTTCTCCCCAAATCATGCGGCCATGGTCCGGACGGATTGGGCCGTCAAATCCCGTATCGTACAGTGCTTTCATAATTTCATACATGTCCATAGAACCGTCAGACGACAAATGCGCCGCTTCGTCAAATTTACCCGGGGCATGGTGAATCAGGTTCCGGACGTGTGCGAAGTGGATGCGCCCCTGAAAGGAACGAATCAAATCCGGAATATCCGTATTTGGGTCGGAGCCGAGAGAACCTGTGCATAGCGTCAGACCATTATTCTTTACCGGAACCGCGTCCAGCATCCGCTGGATATTCTCCTTATGGTTAATAATCCGCGGCAGGCCATACACGCTCCACGCCGGGTCATCCTGATGAATCGCCATCATAATGCCGTGCTTTTCACAGGTCGGCATAATTGCTTTCAGAAAATAGACAAGGTTTTCAAACAGCTTTTCCGCATCTACCGACTGGTATGCTTCAAATAGCTCCTTTACCTTAGCAAGCCTTTCCGGCTCCCAGCCAGGCATGACCGTACCGTTGGAATTGGAATTGATTTCATCAAACATCTTTTGCGGGTCAATCGCATCAATTTTTTCCTGGTCATAGGAAAGTACCGTTGAGCCATCCGGCCGTTTCTTGGCTAATTCGCTTCTCGTCCAGTCAAACACCGGCATAAAATTGTAGCATACGAGCCTGATATCTTCTGCCGCAAGGTTTTCTAACGTTTCGATATAATTTGCGATATACTTATCTCTGCCTGGCAGGCCAATTTTGATATCATCGTGAACATTAACGGATTCAATCCCCGAGATTTCCAGCCCAGCCGCTTCCACTTCGGACTTGATCGCCCGGATGTCCTCCCTCTTCCACGCCTCGCCCGGCTTTGTCCCGTACAAGGTCGTAATCACGCCGACACATCCCGGTATTTGCCGGATTTGCTCCAGCGTAACCGTGTCGTGGCCTGTCCCATACCATCTCAATGTCATTTTCATTTTATTGTACTCCTTTGCATGATAAATTTTCCAACCGATATACTAATATATTAGTATATTTCTTTCCGTTTGTAAACCCTTTTTCTATCTTTTTAATAAAAAATATGCTATAATAGCCTTTAAAGGATTCTGATGAACGGCATCAACCTGTGCCGCCCGAACGCCAAAGGTGTTCACTTTCGGGAACACTGTATCGTGTGACACCTCTACGCGGTTTGCTTCTAAAATATTGCAGTCCTGATGAAAACGAAACATAAGTGTTTTCTGTATGCCGAAGTGCGCAGTTGTGCAACCTTGAATCATAGTTCGTTAAGCTTCAATACGCTTGCGGCATTGTGATATTTTACAGGCGTAATCAATGAATATTTTCCACATAGAATTATCGATAATACGATAATCTCCAAGAGCCGTCTAAACACCTATCTAGAAAAAGCAGCACAAAATATTTTCACATAGGAAGTTTATGACAGAATGATAGATTTATACACTTTCAGAAAGGATTTTAAACAAAATGAAGTCGACAACTGATTTAAGCAAACTTCTCGATTCAGTAAACCACAAAAGCTACGGCGCATACAAAGCGCTTGCCGGCCAGTATGCTTTCAATCAATACACCTTGTGTATCGACCACGTGCAAGGCGATCCCTTCGCCTCTCCGTCCAAACTGCGCGTGATTGTGGAACGGAACGTAAACATGATTCCCACTACATTATACGACGCGGAATATAAGCGAATCGCGGTCCAGGACCACATAAACCGCCTGTTTGAAAAAAATGTTTTTCAGTATGCAGGCCGTGTTGCAGGCTCCGGCGGAAGCGGACGTATCCGTATCAGCCACTGTGGCCAGCAGATATTGGAACGCTCGGCGGTTCAACTCTCCTCGCACCGGCTTGAGGTCCGTTTTGAGGTAGGCTTCCCCGCACGCGGCAGGACGATTCTCTCGGACGAACTGAAAAAAATCCTGTTTGATTTCCTGCCGCAAATTGTCCGCCACAGCCTGCTATATAAAAACATAAATCAGGAGGCACTTCTGTCTGTATCCAAGCTTGCTGAGGACCAGTATTTTATCCGGCAGGAGCTGAAGCGTCAAAATTTGGTGGCTTTCGTGGCAAACGGAGCTGTTTTGCCCCGCGAAAGCGGCGTTTCAGACAAGCCCATGAAAAACGGAATTCCATTCACGTCTCCGGAGACACTATCTATCACAATGAATCTGCCAAACCGCGGTCCGCTAACTGGAATGGGAATACAAAAAGGAATAACGCTGATTGTCGGCGGCGGATTCCATGGCAAATCCACGTTGCTCAAGTCACTGGAAACAGGGGTATACAACCACATTGCGGGCGATGGGCGCGAATATGTCATAACCGATGAGAGCGCCGTAAAAATCCGCGCCGAGGATGGCCGAAGCATTCAACAAACCGATATATCCCTGTTTATTAACAATTTGCCGAATGGCAAAGACACACACAGGTTTTGTACCGAAAACGCCAGCGGAAGCACTTCACAGGCCGCTAATGTGATGGAAGGAATCGAAGCCGGGACCTCCCTGCTCCTAATTGATGAAGACACCTCCGCCACCAACTTTATGATTCGCGATGAAATCATGCAGCAGCTGGTAACGCGCGACAAAGAACCCATCACGCCGTTTATTGAACGGGCTGCGTTTTTATACAAGAAATACAGTGTATCGACGATACTGGTTGTCGGCAGTTCCGGCACATATTTTGCGGTTGCAGATTCCGTCATCCAAATGGATTGCTACAAGCCGAAAAATATCACGCAACAGGCGAAAGAATTGGCGAACCGCCTTCCTTCAATTCCGGGAAATGCTGCCGCAGATAACCGCAGTTTCTGCCGCACGCTTTGCCGCGGCATGGTTCCAAAAAGTGACCGGGGTGTGAAGGTAAAATCGCGCGGGACAGATGCGTTGTCCATCAACAAAGAGGAAATTGATTTGCGTTATCTGGAACAGTTGGTAGACAGCGAACAAACAGCAGCGCTTGGCTATCTGATGAAATATGCGGAGGAAAACTTGACCGACAACCGAAGAACGCTGCCTGAGGTCGCAGATTTGCTTTATCAAAAAATACAGACGGATGGCCTCTTATCTATTATCAGCGGAAGCTATTGTCCAGATTTTCTTGCCCTGCCGCGCAAACAGGAATGGATGGCCTGTGTGAACCGGTGCAGGAATTTAAAAATCACGACGAAATAAGTGGTTCTATAGAAATGCCGGCAAATTCCATTGGCATTTCCCGCAAAAACAGGAAGCTGTCGCCATCTGACGCAGCTTCCTGTTTTTAAATACCATTATCCAATTGTCTGTGAATTTCTTCGGATAATCATATCCTGCCATTTTTCTTCCAACGTGACGAACCGTGCGGACCAGCCGGACACGCGCACCGCCAGCGTTTGATATTCCTCCGGATGTTCCTTCGCACGTTTGAGCACCTCGTTGTCTATGACATCCATCTGCATAAAGAACCCGCCCAGATTTACAAAGCCGCGCAGAAGGCCGATAACCGCACAGATGCCCTTTTCATCTTCGACAGTCTTTGGAAACAGCTTGATATCAAGTGCCGTCCCACAGGTCAGCCTCACCAAATCTGCTTTGCAATGGGATTTGATAACCGCCGTCGCGCCTTCCGCGTCGGTTGCCGGCGTGGGGCTGAAATTGGAAGAAAGAACCTCCCCCTGCTTCCTTCCGTGTGGTGAGGCAGTTCTCGAAGGCCCCCACTCGATTTCGCGCCCGAAGGTACTCACACCGGGCGGAAACAAAATGCCGTTTATTTCCCTGTTTTCTCCCACAACATCCATATAGTCACCTAAAAGCCTGGAAACGACTGCATCCGCCTCATCATTGTCATTTCCGTAGTAATGATATTGGTTCAGCACGTATCGGCGCAGCGGCTCGTGTCCTTTCCAGTTGTCCTGCACGATTTTCAAAAACGATTCCAGAGAAAGCCGTTTCTCCTCAAAAACCAATTTTTTCAATGCGTAGAGGCTATTTGCCGCATCGACGATTCCTCCAAAATGAGGTGAAAGAACGGTATATCTTGCTCCTCCCGCATAATAGGATTTTGCATTTTTGATACAGTCCTTTGTCAGCAAAGACACAACAGAGCATGGAATATCTTTATTGGGATACGCCTCTTCCCGATATGGATTTTGAAAACTGAGCACCTTGTTGCGCAGTGCGTCAAGATAGGCTTGATAAAGTTCTTCATAGGACGCAAAAGATGCCACATTTTCTTTGGCCAGCCGCAGCACATCTTTCAGCAAAATGGCAAATCCGTCGAAGGGCTTATAGGAAAAAAAGGTTTTTCCTGGAACCTGCACCTCCCAGCAGCCATCATTGGCAAACTGCCGCGCTTCTTGCAAGGAATAGCCAAATTCCGTCATGCTCTGTATCACAAGCTCCTCATTATATACCGCGACGATGCCCCCGCCGTGACGGATAACCTCTGCCATTCTCCGCAGCAGCTTTTCCGGCGTGTGTCTGTTCATGCGGACAGCAACAGGAAAATCGCTGATTCCCAGTTCTTCAATGATATCCAGAACCAGATAGGTCACCTCGTTCGTCACATCCACTCCGTTTTCATCAATACCAGACAAAACGATGTTTTGATAATGCTGTGCGTCGCCGGAGCCATTCGACTCCCCCGTAATCCATTCACAGCCTTTTATGAAAAAGTGCGCCAGGATTTCCCTTGCATCCTCCAGCGTCAAAATCCCTTCCGCCAAGTCTTTTTTCAAGTAATCCCCCAATAGTAAATCAATCCGCCCAAGTCCGGGCCAGTTGCCGCAAAGCCGCTCAAACGCAAACAAAAACCAGAGGGATTGCACCGCCTCATGAAAACTCCGTGGCGGACCGAACGGCACCTGACGCAAATGGAAAACTGTCTTTTTGTAATTTTCATCTTCAACCATGCGTTTTGTCAATTCGCCCAAATACCGTGCGCGCCATATACGAACGGCATCGATGCAATTCTGCAGGCTCTTCAGAAAGTCTGTTTGTTCCACAGAAAGGGATTTATCACTGCACCTTTCTTCTATTTCGTTCTGATAGGCGTTCAAGCCCTGTTTCACGGCATCCTCAAACCCCAGCGTAAGATGACTGACGCTTTGAACGACGGGCTGACCCTGAAATGTCGCCGGAACAAAATGAGAGATTGCCAACCCCAATGTCGCGGCTCCGCTGATTTTTTCCCCGCTGCAAATGCGGATTGGCGCCCGCTCCGCGATTTGTAGAACAGCGGCGTCATACCGTTTCAAATCACCCATTTCAGAGAAGCCCGGCGTCTCGTCCATTGAAACCGCCATTGTTTCCAGCGCCTGTTTTCCATATGGATTGTGAAGAGATTCAAACGCAAACCTACGTGTTTCTTCCGTCAGCCGGACAGGCCGCTTGGCGGCACAGCTCGATGTAAATTCCATATTGCATACCTCCTACCGCTATTATAGTAAACAACCTCATCAATTACCATTGACGATTCTGTCAAAATTATATATAATACTGCTGTATAAGGAGTGATTAGCATGGAAATTTCACATATAGATATTCAGTATTATGCTGCATCCGGCAATCTCATTGAAGCCGGGGTAACCGCCAGGAAGTCGCTGCCCTATCTGTCTGTCGTGCAGTCTGTAACCGGACAGTATGGCATCTCCATAGACGGCGGCATAGAAAAACAAACTGTTCCGGGCGGCTGTTTTATCGCTCCGGCACACAAACGGCAGGATATCATACATTACGGAAACGGCGGACATCCTATGGAATGCCAATGGCTGTTTCTGGACGTGGTACTGAACCGGAAATATCATTTAGACGACCTGTATGATTTCCCGCTGATTTTACCGCAGCAGTGGAACGCAGAAGCTGCTGAACTTATCCGCATTGTACGGGCCAATGTCCACATCTGCGATTCCATGGCGGCCTGCTGCCGGCTGGTGAAAATCCTGCTTACCGCAGGCCAGCAAAAGAAGCCAGCTTTTGAACCTGTACACAACGCACTGGAATGGATGCACCAGCACTACCCTGAGCCGGTTACAATCAACGCACTAGCCGGAAGGTGCGGCCTGTCGCCATCCCGGTTCCACCATCTGTTCAAACAGGCGGCCGGCAAATCCCCAGTGCAGTATCTAAACGATTACCGCCTGTCCGTTGCCTCCTTACTTCTGGAAACATCTGAAAAACCGGTGCATGAAATTGCCTCGGAAATCGGCTTTGAAAACCAGTTTTATTTTAGCAGATTATTTAAAGAAAAATATGCGCTTTGCCCAACGCATTACCGCAGAAAATTTCAAAACCCCGGCGCCCTTTAACGGTGCCGGGGTTTTGATTAATCAGGCTGAAAATCTATCTTGGCCTTTCGGCCTGATGGCTCAAAGCATATAACCAGTTCACAAGGTTATTTCATTTAAAACTTGATGATATAGATTGCTGTCGTTGAG
>CABSKZ010000099.1 GCA_902478395.1 uncultured Eubacteriales bacterium
ATATAAAACAGCCGCCGGCATTGCCGGCGGCTGTTTTAATAGATAATCGGCTGAAGCTGTTTTTCTTCCAGAGCAAGTTCGGCTGTCTTTACGATTTGTGACATGTCCGCAACCAGTGACTTTTCTTTTTTTATTGGATCGTCCTGATTAAAAGGAACGAAATAAATATTTTTCATATTTAACAACATTCCGATATTTTTCGCGCTTGCGCCCAGCCCATCGTTTGTTGAAACCGCGATGATGACCGGTTTTTGATTCCGTATCGTCGATTTGGCGGCCATTGTAACGGTTGTGTCGGTAATGCCTAAAGTATTACCGGTACACGGCGCAATAATGAGGGCGTCGAGTAACTTTTTTGGGCCAATCGGCTCCGCCTCACTAATTGTTTTAATGATTTTATTTTGTGTTAAATTTTCAATTTTCTCAATGAAATCTATCGCCTTGCCGAACCTGGTATCTGTACTCTGCGCGTTTTGAGAGAATATTGGTAAAACGTTTGCTCCGGTTTCCAGCAGACGAGGCAATTCCTCAAATACCTTGGCAAATGTGCAAAAGGAACCAGTCATGGCAAATCCAATGTTTTTTCCTTTTAAATTCATTTTTTCACCTCCGTTTCCCGAATAATGTTTAGGATCGTATCCGTAATGATGTTTCCCGCTGTAACCGGAGCCACCTTCCCCGGTAGGCTCAACGCCCAGATAACGGACAGCCCAAGCTGTTTGGCTGTATCGAAATCGACTCCGCCCGGCTTTGAAGCAAGGTCTATGATTAAACAGTCTTTTTTCACAAAGCCCAGAACCTCGCGATCCATAATCCGGTTCGGAACGGTATTGAAAATTACATCGAATTTGTGTATTTGTTCCGCCAAGTCACTTATGTAGAAATTTTTGTACCCCAGGACATTGCACCAGGCCAAATCACTATGTTTCCGCGCCGCGATGGAAACGTTTGCACCGATACCTTTGAGCATCTGTGCAACAACCTTTGCAACACGTCCATATCCCAGAACAAGGCATTTCGCACTGTGCAACGTGATGGGCAGCTCGCGCAGAGCAATTTCAATTGCGCCTTCCGCTGTCGGAACAGCGTTCCGTACGGTCAACTCCTCCCGGGCGAAATAATCATAATATTCCGTGCCGTGGCGTTCCAGCATTGCTGAAAATAGCTTATCAATCATACCGGCAAATAAAACACTTTGCGGGTTCATATTATCCAAAACATCTGAAATTGCAATCTGTTTGTCAGATAATATGGTATTGATATTTTCGCCGTCTGTAGAATAAGGCAGCGGAAGCAGAACATAGTTCGCTTCGGACAGCACGTCCTTTACAGAATGACTTCTGTTAACAGCTTCGTCGAATGTGATATCGTTTCCAAATCCGTAAATATATACCGTATACCCTAATGAGGCAAGACGGTTGGCAGCAAACACTGTTCTATAGTCACCGCCAATAATGGCGAATGTATCAGTTTTCATTCGCTTCCCTCCTACAACAAAACTATACTGCCACTGCAGTATAATACATCATATGTTTTTCTCGCGGTCTTCGTTCGTGTTTTCTTTGAAAAACCGTTGACTTTTTCGTCGAAATATGGTTTACTAATCTATAACAATTTTTAACCAGAAGGAGATAGGAAAATGTTTGAAACAGCGGAATGGATCCGTCCAGAACAGGATATGGGGACTGTCTGCCCAGCATTTCAGAAGGAGTTCAAAACACATAAAGAGGTAATGTCTGCCAAACTATATATCACTGCCATGGGGGTATATGAAGCACAGTTAAACGGAAAACGTGTCGGTGAATTTGTTCTGGCACCGGGGTGGACCTGTTATGAAGCCCGCCACCTCTATCAAGAATATGATGTAACGTCTATGCTGGAAAAGGAAAATGCCCTGACCGTTCTGGTAGGGAAGGGATGGTACCGCGGCAGGCTGGTGGCATATGATTATAAGGACAACTGGGGAACTTCTTCCGGTCTGATTGCCCAACTGGTGATAACCTACCGCGATGGGTCAAAAGAAACGGTTGTTTCAGATAAAACATGGAAAACTGCTGAAAGCGCAATTCGCTTCAGTGAGCTTTATGACGGCGAAACAACAGATGCGAGGATTTTTTATCAAAATTGGGTTCCGGCACAGGAATTTCCGGCGTTTAAAAACAATTTGCTGCCGCAGGACGGCGAGATTGTGAAAGAACATGAACGGTTAAAACCGGTCGAATTGATAGTGACGCCGAAAGGCGAAACAGTCTTGGACTTCGGCCAGAATTTGACGGGCTACGTTGAATTTTCCCTTTCCGCTGACGCCGGAGATGTGGTAGAAATTTCCCATGCCGAAATTTTAGATAAAGAAGGAAATTTCTACACGGATAACCTGCGCAGTGCAAAACAGAAACTGCATTATATCTGCCGCGATGGACAACAGACTTACAAACCCAAGTTCACCTTTATGGGCTTCCGGTATATCCGCATCGATTCCTTCCCCGGAACTGTAATGCCGGAGAACTTTACAGCAATTGTCGTACATTCCGACATGAAGCGGACTGGACAGTTCTCGTGTTCCAGCGAGATGGTAAACAAGCTCTACCAAAATGTTATCTGGGGACAGAAGGATAATTTTCTCGATGTTCCGACAGATTGTCCGCAGCGGGACGAGCGGCTTGGCTGGACCGGCGATGCGCAGGTGTTTATTCAAACGGCTTCATATAATTTTGATGTAAACCGCTTTTTTACGAAATGGCTCCGCGACCTGGCGGCAAACCAGTGGGGGAACGGCAGTGTTCCGCATATCATACCGGACTTGCTAAAAAAAGATCATACTTCAAATGCCTCCGGGAGTGCTGCCTGGGGAGATGCTGCCGTTATCTGTCCGTGGCAGATCTATCTTACCTACGGAAACAAAAAAATTCTGGAAGAACAGCTTCCCAGTATGGCCAAATGGATAGAGTATATCCGTGCACAGGGAGAGAATGAATTTTTGTGGAATACCGGCACCCATTTTGGCGACTGGCTGGGTCTTGATGCACCGGAAGGCAGCTATAAAGGCTCTTCACGCGATGAATTTATCGCCACGGCTTACTATGCCTATTCGACAGGCCTGCTTGTTAAAGCGTTGAAGGCTTTGGGCAGAGACAGCGCAGAATACGAGGAACTATATGCCAATATCGTTCGGGCGTTTCAGGAAACGTTTGAACCAATTACACAAACAGAACATGCACTTGCGCTGTATTTTGATTTAGCACAGGACAAGCAGGCGACGGCCGCTTCCCTCGCAAAACTGGTGAAAGAAAACGGAAATAAGCTGACAACCGGCTTTGTCGGCTCGCCATATCTGCTTCGGGCGCTTAGCGATAACGGTTACGCAGACGTTGCTTACAGTCTTCTTTTGCAGGAAGAATACCCCTCCTGGCTCTTCTCTGTCAAAATGGGTGCTACAACAATTTGGGAGCACTGGGACGGACAAAAGGAGGATGGCAGTTTCTGGAGCACCGACATGAATTCTTTTAACCACTATGCGTATGGCGCGGTTGCGGCTTGGCTCTATGGGGATGCGGCTGGAATCCGCACAGACGACGAGCAACCGGGTTTTTCCCATATCATACTTCGGCCCCAGCCGGATCCGCGCTTGGAATGGCTGGAGGCATCGATAGATACAAAATATGGAACAGTCCGTTCAAAATGGTTTTTTGAGAACGGAAGGGCAAAATATGAATTTGATGTGCCGACCAGCGCCACAGTCACAATTGAAGGGAAAACCTTTGAGGTAGGAAAGGGCAGCCACCGGTTCTAAATAAATTACATAATCATGGCCATATTGACACATAATACAAATATTCATACTGTAAAGCAGAGGTGTAAATATGGTCGTAAGCAGCCAGCTTTCGGAAAACAAGAAGTTGTTTCGCCAGATTCTTCCGGTGGAGAAAAGCTTTGACATCATCGAACGGGATATCAATATCGGTGGGATCGACGCTACGTTGTACTTCATCGACGGTTTTCTAAAAGACGAAGTGATGGAAAAAGTTGTTACCAATCTTTTGAAGGTGACGGAAAAGGAGATGCAGCAGGTAAAATCCGCAAAGGATTTTATGCAGAGATTTGTTTCCTACGTCGAGGTGACAACGGAGAAAAATGTTCAAAATCTGACGGACCAGCTTCTTGCCGGCCCAAGCATTTTATTTGTCGATGGGCTGGACGAGGCCATAGTTGTTGATGTACGTACGTATCCGGCCAGAAGTACGGAAGAACCTGAAAAAGAAAAGGTTATGCGCGGTTCACGGGATGGTTTTGTCGAAACAATTGTATTCAACACGGCCCTTATCCGCCGCAGAATCCGTGACCCAAATTTCGTTGTTGAGATGGTAACCGTTGGGAAACGTTCCAAAACTGATATTGCGATTGCCTATATAGAAGATTTGACGGACAAAAAGACGCTTCAGCAGATTAAGTCAAAAATTGAATCTATTGATGTCAAATCGCTGACAATGAATCAGGAAAGTCTGGCTGAGTGTCTGATACGGCGGCGGTGGTATAATCCATTCCCCAAAGTGCGGTATACCGAACGGCCGGACGTAGCCGCAGCTTCCATTTTGGACGGGAGTATCATCATCCTGGTTGACAACGACCCTTCAGCTATGATATTGCCAACCTCACTTCTGGATTTTGTTCAGGAGCCGGACGATTACTACTATCCGCCGGTAATCGGCGGATATCTTCGCCTGGTGAGAAATCTCGTGTTTTTTTCAACACTTGTCGTCACACCGCTCTGGATTTTGGCGCTTGAGTATTTGGACAGACTTCCTGAATGGCTTCAGTTCTTGGGAATTTCAGAGCCAAATTCTATCCCGGTAATCATACAATTGCTGATTCTGGAGGCTGCAATCGATGTGCTGCGCCTTGCGTCAGTGAATACCCCCAGCATGTTAGGGAATTCCCTCAGCATCATAGGAGCGTTGCTTTTGGGAGAATTCGCCATAAAATCGGGCTGGCTGGTACCCGACACGATTTTATATATGGCTTTCGTTTCCATCGCTAGCTTCGCACAGCCCAGCATTGAACTGAACTACGCATTTAAATTCATGCGGATTCTATTACTCCTCGCAACCTACTTCTTCCGTATTTGGGGCTTCGTAGCTGGTTTTGTAGTAGTTCTCATCTTTATCGCAACCAATAAAACGGTTACAGGGAAGGGGTATTTATATCCCCTCATTCCATTCAATATGAAGGAATTAAAGAATCATCTTTTGCGAGAAAAACTAAGATCCAGACTAAAATAAAGAATAGGGGACAATTTCAGTAGCTAAACTGCAATTGTTCCTTGTTTTTTACCTATATTTGTAACCAAAAAGTAAAAATTTAATAATTGACGTATGTATGCTTAAGTGTTATAATGATGATAGAGTTTTATATATTAATTTCTTATGGAGGGAAATGTTATGCAAAAGACAAAAAAAATGTTGGCGCTTTTGCTGGTTCTTGTCTTCAGCTTTGCGCTGTTGATACCGACCGCATCCGCCGACACATTTAGTGATGTTCCATCAACTTACAGGTATTATGACGCGATTAACAGCCTTGTCGCAAATAATATTCTGAACGGTTATGAAGATGGAACATTTAAGCCGGATCAGACAATTACCAGAGCGGAGTTTGCGAAAGTAATTTGTTTGGCACAGAATGTCGATGTTGATGTTGCCGGCACGAATTCCAGTTTTACGGACGTTGCGTCGGACCACTGGGCTGCTAGCTACATAACCTTGGCACAGGCAATGGGCATCATCAATGGTATGGGTGACGGCAC
Organism: uncultured Eubacteriales bacterium; assembly: GCA_902478395.1. Taxonomy (GTDB): domain Bacteria; phylum Bacillota; class Clostridia; order UBA1381; family UBA9506; genus CABSKZ01. The sequence continues at coordinate 5,798 of CABSKZ010000099.1, forward strand.
CTTCCTGCCGGAAAATCCTGTTACCTACGACCAGGCTGTAAAGATGGTGGTTTGCTCCATTGGCTACGGTTTGGTTGCTGAAAAATCTGGAATCGAACCGCTTTTCCCGCAGGCATATTTAAACGTTGCCAGCCGTTTTAATTTCTTGAAAGGAATTAGTGAAGGCGCTGTCAACGAACCTGCTTCAAGAGGCTTGGTTTGCAAACTTGTTGATAACATGATGGGAATCAACCGTGTTGACGAATCAACCGGTGAAATCGTAGAGGGCGATACCATAAATAGTTCCGTCATGCAGAGTGATAAGGTAAACGGTCAGGTGACCGCTGTTTACGGTACGGCGCTCGAATATGGAAGAACCAGCCCCTGCGGCAGAAACCAGATTGAGATTGAAACAAACAGTGGAAAAGAGATTTTTTCAATTGAAAGCTGGTCCGGAAAGAGCAATGTAAATGATTATCTGGGTAAACTGGTTACTGTGTATTACAAAGAAGAATCTGGTGTAACCAACTATGAGGTTACTTCCATTTCAAACCAGAAAAACAGAAATATCACTACAAAGATTGATATTGACAATATTGAAGATTATTCGAATACCGAAATCGAATATTATCCAGATGAAGATTCCGATACAGAAAAAATGAAAATCGACAGCGGCGCTTATGTTTTATACAATGGCGTTGCGACGAATAAGAGTGTTGAAACACTGCTAGAAGAGAATGCCAATAATTCAGGGGAAATGACCCTGCTTGACACACAGAACAGCGGCTCAGCAGATGTTGTTTTTGTAAAAACGTATATGAATATCGTCGTAAACACTACAAATCCCAGTGAATATAAAATTTACGATAAATATGATACTTCAAAAACTGTTGTATTAAATGAAAAAGATCGCGACAAAACCATTACCTTTAAAAGAGATGGCTCTACCGGAGCATCATTCTCCAGCATTTCCAAGGGAGACATCGTTTCTGTATCCATCAGCGGCGACTCTGCTCAGAGCGTAATAGATGTCCTGATTGCATCGAAAAGCAATGGCAAGAATAAAGTAACGGGAACCATTTCTCAGGTATTTTCTAATGACAAAGTAGAAATCAACAATAAGGAATATAAAATCGCGGCTAGCTATCCTTATCCGAATGAGTTAACCTTGAATACAAGCGGTACATTCTACCTTGATTCTTTCGGTAAAATTGCCGAGGTTGAGATTGGCACGAATACGACGTTTTACTACGGGTATTTAATTTCTGCCGAGTCTGGCTCGAAAGGTTTAGCTGATGGAGAAGTTCAGCTGCAAGTGGTTAAAATGGGGTCTGGTAATGCAGTTGCGGAAATGCCTCTCGCTAGTACTGTTAAAATTGATGGCGTGTCTTACAAAGAAGCGACTAAAGCTAAGGAAATTTTGGAGGTATTACGCTCTAAAGCGCAAAATCCTATAGAAAAGATCAATCCAGAATTAACGGTTGGTGATGAAACAATTACTCCAAAAGGGGCAGAGTATTCTCAGATTATTAAATATTCTATGAAAGGAACAGAGATAGATCAGATTATTACGCAACCGTATTATTTTGATGAAAATAATGATCTGCAGGAGAAGGAATTTGTTAGTTTTTCTTCCTCGATGAAATTAAATACAGATTATTTGGAAAAAGGCATTAAATGTACATCCTCTGGTAAACTGGACAACCGTTATACTGTTAATTCTTCAACAAGAGTTATTTATGTCCCAGAGGATAGACATGCAACCGAAAAATATAAAGTGAGTAATAGCGCCTATTTCCAAACTGGAAAAGTTTATTATGCACAGTTAATTGATATTGACGGTTATACCGTAAAAGCCGTCGTTGTATTTGCCGGTACTGGAAATGTATCTGATTTTGCCGTATCAGACACGCCGGTGATTGTAACGGGGGGCGGAACGAAGACCGTTACAATTAGTGGTCAAAAAGAGGAACTGCCGTTTATTACTGTGCAAAAAATCAACGGTGAAGAAATTGACTGTTTTGATAACGGGCTAGCGGATACGTCTGTAAAGAATTTGGTTCCCGGAGATGTTGTAAGAGTTTCCCTGGATTCCGACAACGTTATTCAGAATATGAAAGTTGTCGCAGTGGCAGCCGATGTACTCAGTGAAAGACAGGCTCCAGGCGTTGCAGTTGACGGCACGGTCACTGACGGCAGCGCATCCTATCATGTCGCCATCGGCACAGTGGACGATTATGATAACGGCACCTTGGCTGTAGCACTGGCGTATGTCGTTGGCAACGAGAAGGAAGGCACGTTGGATACATCGGAAATCAATACAGTGAACATTACAGGCAGTACAAAGGTGTATACAGTTGATACCTCCAAAAGTAAGCTACAGATTAATGAAACGCCTATAGAAGGGGTTCTGGCATTTAAAGATGTAGCGAATAATACTGCTTCCAAGGTTTTGGTTTACTCAAGCTATAATTCTTGCAAGCTGGTAATCATTTTCAAATAAGATATAATCAGCAAGAACGTCCTTCCGAGGGCGTTCTTGTTTTTCTTTTACAAAATTTCCTCTTGTAATTTTTCCGGTATCTGATATAATAGAACTATCAAAATTGGGAGGGAAAATCATCACATGGTAGAAATGTATCAGGCAAAGAATTTTGATGTTTTAGGATTTGGCGAAGTTATGCTCCGGCTTTCTCCAGAGGGAAAGGAGCGCATTTCCCAAAGTGAAACGTTTGAAAAACGCGCAGGCGGTTCAGAACTCAATGTCGTATCCGGTATTTCCCAGCTTGGCTTGCGGACTGGAATCATTACAAAGCTTCCAGACAACGAAATCGGAAAATTTATTAAAAATAAAATCCGTTACAGCGGAATTAGCGATGATTATATTGTATACGATTCATCGAGCCATAAGCGGCTCGGTATCTACTATTACGAAAGCGGGGCCTATCCCCGTGTTCCAACCGTTGTTTATGACCGTGATGTTTCCTCCTTTTCGAACTTCCGGTTTGAAGAATTGGATACCTCTGTTTACCAAAACACTAATGTGTTTCACGTCAGCGGCATCACGCTTGCATTATCAGAGAGTGTGCGGGAGAATGCGATCAAGATGATACGCGAGTTCAAAAAAAATAATGCGTTCATTTCTTTTGATGTCAATTACCGTGCCAGTTTGTGGGATGAAGATACGGCGCGGACAACTATTAAAAGCATTTTGCCATACGTCGATATTCTGTTTGTTTCGGAAGAAACACTTCGAAGAATGTTTCGCC
>CABSKZ010000100.1 GCA_902478395.1 uncultured Eubacteriales bacterium
ACCGCATACTCCGCATCATTAATGGTCACATAGTTTTTATTGCCTTCTGTTCTCAACGCGGATATTTGACCTGATACCGTATTTTTAATGACATAGATTCTGACGGTTTTGTTATCCATGCTCGAATAGATTTCCAATACATCGTCTGTTTTGATATCTTCAAACAAGAATTCATTGCCAGAATCATCATAAATTTCTATATCATGATTTTTATCTGTTACATATTCTAAATATTTACTATCATTTAAGCCCTGATCCTTAAAATATATCCTCTGTCTGTCGACATTGACGCTTTCAACCGCCAATAATTGGTACTCATGTACAAATATCGTTTCATATGCGCCGTCGTCATCCGCATCAACTACTTCTAATTCGCCGTTTCTTATCATTAATTTTTCAGGCGAGAAGTTTTCCGCAAATTTCTTATTGTAAATTACATTAATATGATTCTCCAAATCTATCGTCTGGTCATCATCATATTCTATTTCCGAAGAGGTTACGGATACCAGCTGATCTGCTTTTATGACTACGCTGCTGGACCTTCTGCTGACTCTGATATTTTTTAATGTCGCAATATCACTGTCCGCTGATTGTTGTGCATAATATTCTACATCATATCCCAACAGTTCGCTTGCGTTTGTGCTGCCGACATAATATCGCTGATCCCCGATCAATACCTGATCTTCGCCGATATTGCCCGCAACATCAGAAAGCGATGTAACATGGTTGCCGTTGAGCCGGCCCTTGCCGTAATTTAAGTTGAGCGTATCCATTTTTACGTCATATAATGTCTGGCCATCTTTTACTAAATGCTCATCAGAGCCAATGACGCGGGTAATGATCTCCACATCCAGAGCATTATCAAAAATTAAGAATATATCGTTATATGTGATTGGTTCCCCATACTTTACTACTGTTCCGGTTAAGAGACTGATTCGTGCCGCTACTGCTAAGTATCCCGATGGATATCCGCCGTTGCTTTGGGCTATCTCCATATAGCCCAAGGCCTTTACCAGAATCGTTGCGATATCCTCGTACATGATAAATTCGTTCGGTTTAAATGTATTATCCGGATATCCATTGATTAAGTTAAGTTCTGTTGCTAAGACAATATCCTTTTTATATCCATGATCCTTTGAAACATCAGAAAACTTACTCTCTTCTTCATCTGAAATAAAAGATGGATCATAGCTCAGTAATTTTAGTACAAGATGCGCAAACTCCCCGCGCGTTACTTCCACTTCCCCGTTATTGAGCATCGCTCCATCAACCGCATCCAGCGAAAGCAATCGAAAACATGCGTTATTCAGCTTCTCATTATTCGCCGCAGCAACTGCAGAGCTTGGTTCTCCTTCTGCCCATACGGCAACGCTCACTAGCATACTTACTATTAGGATATATGCTATACTGGTTATTATCTTTTTTTTCATCTATTTTTCCTCCTATTCCTTTTGACGCCTTGAAAGAATTTATCCGCCAGCTTCTATCGTTTATCGCAGGCTTCCTTGTACAATTTTAACGGCGGATAACCCGACCAGATAAAACCGGAGGGCAGTCCGCCGTTAAAGATCAACTTACCAAAGCAGCATCTCATTTCCTCGCAGTTTATATAGTGCCTCGACAAAATAGTAATCGCCGTAAATAAGCGATCTATGCTTCGCTCCGTGATGGTACGCTATTGTGCCGCCCTGCAAAATTCCATCTGTTTTGTCTGTATAATCACAAAACTTTTCATCCAATGCTTTTAAAATATTGATTGCCGCATTTTTATATACTTTTTTCTCATGCTCCGGCACAACCTTTGCAATTTCGAGCAGACCGCAGGCTGCAATAGCTCCTGCCGATGTATCATAAATCACAGGTTCGTCGGGACTCCGGAAGTCATATTTAGGTACATAATCGTCACAAATGCACGAAATAAAATAATGCGCAATACGCTTCGCAGTATCTAAATATTCCTGCTTTTTAGTATGTAGATAGCTCAACACAAAGCCATATAGTCCCCATGCCTGTCCCCTTGACCATGACGAACCTGACTCATACCCTTGGCCTCCGGGAGTGTCGAGCACTTCGCCGGTCGCAACATCGTAACACACAATGTGGTTGACACTTCCATCAGGTCTGACGTGGAAATTCATCGTCTTATCCGCATGATTCATTGCGATGTATTTAAAACGTGGGTCGTTTTCTATGGCGGAAGCATGATACAAAAGCGGCAGATTCATCATGCAGTCGATGATTGCCCAGCCCTGTCTGCCTTCGTCATTCCACGCCCTGATAAATTCCCCTTCAAGATTGTATCTTGAGCCTAAGATCGCCGCGGCGTAAAGCAGACGGTCCTTTGATTTATCATCCGCATGGAGTCGGTAATTTACGCCGCTTGAGATAAGCCACATAAACCCGACATCGTGCGATAAGTATTTGATGTTTTTAAAAGCTTCGTCTAAAATCTCTTCTCCGCGGACTGCTGTCTTACGATACTCTTCGTTCTTCGTGTCAAGATACATCAGCCACATCAATCCCGGCCAGAAGCCGTTGGTCCACCAATACGGCATTTTTTCTGAGAGATCGTCATATCTTCCATTCTCATCAGATGTATGCGGAATGGTATCTCTGCCCACAATACACCGATTGAGAAGCTTATGGTTGATTTTTTCCCATGTTTGATTGATCCATGTTTCCATCGTATATGCCCTTATCCTTTATTGATTAGTCTTCGGAATTAAAATCGTCATATCCCTTCTGATACAGCTCGATTAACTCGTCAACACCCATTCTCTTCAAGGTGTTTACATAGTTATCCCATTCCTGCTCGATATCCAGATCACCTGTGATAAACTGTGCCATAGACTGCGTCACATATGGGTTCATATCCGCTGTGAGCGAGCTGATTCTTACCTGATCCTCCACGGAGAAATAGTTCTGCGGATAGATCTCTTTTTCATACGGATATACACGCTCGCGCATCGGCCACAGCACTTTTTCGAACGGATCGTTAATCTTCGACATAAATTCATCCGGCGCAAATCCCGGGAACCAAGCTACACCCTGAGCAGAAATTTTTGCAAGATGATCCGTAGAGGTTTCTTCACCCTCTCCGAGGATGTAATCCCATGTACCGTCTTCGTTCCATTTGTAGTCCACATTTTCAATACCTGCAGTCGCCATGATGCCGCCTTCTTCGGAGAAGAGGTAATCGATCCAGCGGATCGACTCTGCGGGATATTTGTTTTTGTTCGTGATTGCAAAGGTTCCGCGCAGGGTTTCGGAAGAACCTCTTGAGATTCTTTCATCGCCCTCTTTCTCAACCAGCGGCGTGATTGCTAAATAGTCGAAGTGATATTTCTCGCCTACAACCTGCATCGGAGAAGCGGCATAGGTAAAGCCGATCCGCCCTGTTGAACCCTTTGCGGTCTGCTGCTGCTTCGTCTGCGTAAATACCTCGCTGTCCAGCAAGCCCCCTTGATATAATTTCTTCAGGAAGGTTACGCCTTTTTTATATCTCTCATCGATCGGTGAATAAACTACCTTTCCATCCTCTGCAAAAATATTGTTCTCATTAAACAGCAATCCGTAGGAAGCAAGCAGACGGCAAAGCTGGTCTGTGCCCATTACATTCATCGGGATGCATCCCGGGTCTCTTTCTTTAAATGCCTTCAAAATATTATACAGGTCATCCACCGTATTCGGCTCCTGCAGGCTGAGCTCATCCATCCACTTTTTGTTGATGTAGAACATGGCATTATTTCTGCCGGAATTGACGTTCGGCAGGGTGTATATATGCCCGTCCGGCGTGGTTATATTTTTCTTCACGGTGGGGCGTTCATTAAAAATCGTCTTCAGGTTCGGCGCGTACTGGTCGATCAGACCCTCTAGCGCTACTAACTGTCCGTCGGCACCATAGGTGATCTCCTCTTTCGCCGTGATAGATGCCTTAAAGAATACATCCGGCAAATCTCCACTGGCAAAGGCCAGACTCTTTTTCTCCGCCCATGCATCATTGGCAAAGGTAGAAAATTCAAAATGGATATTGGTCTTTTCTTCCATACGTTTAAAGAACTCGTTCTCTTCCCATTTTAAATACTGCGGGTTGATGACGCCCATCATTTTCAGTGTGATCGGTTCTTTTACGATAGGATAGCCGGTTGCGTTAAAGTTGTCCGTTACCTCTGCCGATGCACCTGTGTTCTTTGTTCCCTGATTAGCACATCCGACCAAAGCGACTATACTCAAAGCAGTGGCGACTGTCATCGCCAGTACTCGTTTCCATTTATTCATTACTGTACTCTCCTTTTCCGTGCTGTTTTCAATTATTTTTACCGAAAAACTATGTATCCCCCTAATCAGGCAGCCAAAGGCTCGCCAGATGCGAAAAATACGGCCGGCACATATTCTTCTGCTATCCACCATATTTTTCGCTCAATTTATCCCCACTTCCTGATACCGTACCGGCCGTTTTCCATTCAGCGTCCTTGCCGTGACCGTTCTCCTGCCTTTTGCGCATATTCAAAAGACAGCTTCATATAGAGCTTATACTCCTCTAATGATGTATGCGGCGGCGTCTGATGGTCGCAGCTGATTAACAGCCCACCTTCTGCCGCGGTGTCTAACATACGCTCAAATTCCGCCCGCAGCGCCGCTTCTCCCTTGCCCAGCACCATCTTATCAAAGCAACCCATGAACCGGAGCTTGGGATATTGCCTGCGCAGCTGAACGATATCTACTCCCGCTTGTCTCTCCAGTGGGAAAATTGCCTCAATCCCCGACTCTAAAAACCACGGAACCGCCTTTGAAATATCCCCGTCAGAATCGATAAACGGTATAATCCCCCGTTCCTTCAGTGCCGGCACTACCTTATGGTAATACGGCAAAAGGAACTCTCTGTATAGGTCCTCTGACAGCATCGGGCCCAGGTTATAGCTCATATCCTCAGAAAATGACATGAAGTCTGGCGTCAGGATCTCGCAAATCTGATCTATCGTGCGAAGCATCCAGTCAGACAGATCCTTGTTGATCTCATGGATCAACTCCGGCTGGTCATAAAATGCGTACAGATGGTTCTCGATACCGAGCAGTACGCGCGGGAACCAGAAAAATCCATCCATCGTAAACCACACAACAGTATCCCCTGCCGCATGGCTCTCCTTCACATGCAGGAACTCTTCTTTCTTCATCTCAGGCAGATCCGGGTACAAATACTTTTTAATCGAGTGATATTCATCTGCAGAATAAATGATCGGTGCACCGTGCGACGGCGCCTTCGGCCCGTCCTCAGTCATCATCGGAATGGGGATCCTAGCGTATTGATCCTGTCCGAAATAAGAGCATATCTTCTCTGTTGTTTCCAGCTCCGTCGGCATCCCTTCTGCCTTAAATCGTTCTATCGTTGGCTCCCACCAGGGCGCCCATTCAAAAACCGGCAGTCTGTCAAATGCTTCAAAGTTCATGATTGCTTGAAATCTTTCCCGGTTGGTCATTTTCCGTTTCCTTTCCCAATAATATGGTTTGCCCTATTGGACGGCCTGCGTTCTTGAAAGCGGTTTCAGTTCGCTCAAGCTGTCCCAGAAATGCACATTGGCCTTCATGTTGCCGTGCTCCGGCAGCTTGAAGGAGGTTTCAACATCAATGATAGCTCCGACTTCAGCCGTTGCAGCATCCGCAATTTCTTTGGTATATACGTCTAATAATACGTCAGTCTCTTTGTCATACACTGCAAATATCATAACAGCATCTCCGTCATACTCTTTATTCTTCACAACAGAAATCTTCGTGATATCCGCACCGGGAGCAAGCGTCTTGTCCCCGCTGCTGGTAATATCACCTAATAGGAAGGTATAAGCCTTGTTTTCCGCTGTTTTTGTAAATATAAGTTCCGGCGGGTTCGCGCTCTCGCTAGAATCACAGAAAATCGCATAAGAAGTGCCGGTGTCGGCCATGTCAAATTTAAATGCATAAATTCCGTCGGTTTGGCTCTTTACATAATCCGTCACATCAACCACATTCCACGCGTTACTCCTGATTTTATTATCAAAAAGAAGATTATCAGTGTACGAAATAACATTTCCGGAATTTGACCAATTCATGCTGCCGTTCACCTGGTCCTTCGCATCCCCAGATACTCCATAAATCAAAGTATTATTGACCGTATTTGACGAATGATTAATTGCATGGTATTTAAGCTCTACCTTATAGTCATTATTTGCAAAATCTATATCCGGATCCAGGCTCATCTTTTTCGCTGCAAAAGTTATAGAATCAAACTCCATCGTATTTGCCGCGCCCTCTGTTGGTGCATACTCTGTTCCGCAGTCAAATCTTAAACGTTTAATCGTTCCTTTCCAATAGGCATTATCTCCAACGTTAAATCTATATTCCGTGAAATTTTCGTCCATACTGCTGATTGGCAGCGTTAGTTTCTGATTTCCGTTATAGTTTGCAGCTGTTGTGGCAAAAAAGAGTACTAACGTCCTTACATTCGTATTATTTTTCATACGAACAACAATAGTCTGACATGTGGAAGCGTCAATTCCCAAATTATCCGGCGTTTCCAACCGCACGTCCGTCGCCGTATAATCCTTAAGAGTAAGAACTCCGTCCGCTACAGAAACAGCGGCGTTCTTATTCGACACAAATCCCTGCGCAGTACCATCTTCAAAGTCATATGGTCTAACTGGTTCTTCAGTAGCTTTACGTGTGTCAAAATTCATAACCGCGATTCTGTTAGCGGCATTATTATCGTCCCTATTTCCCTCATCATTAGGAGCATATCCGATATGAATCTGGGCATTTGCCATATTCGCACTTTTCGGCGCCTGTATAAATCCGTCAAGCGTCGGGCTATAAGTAAGTACGTCTCCCTCTGCCGCAAAGATCGCGCAGAAACTCTGCAAAAGAAACAACCCTGTAAATAAAGAAGTCAATAAAATTCTGTTGATCTTGTTTTTCATGATAAGCACTCCTTTTTTTAATTTACTGTTTTGTCAGCCGTGTGGAAACGGAACTCTTGTGCTTCCGCTTCCTTCTATGCATACGGCAGAGATAAATCCGGATTCCAAACCGGCTCTGCCGGAAATACGGACCACCATTCGCCCTTAGCGAACCTCGTTCCTTGATCCTCAGACTTTAGACATTCGCCATTAGCCTTTAATTGAACCAATCATAACACCTTTAATGAAATATTTCTGAATAAACGGATATACGATAAGCACCGGAAGGCTTGAAACGATAATCAAGCCGTACTTTACCATCTCGGCAAACTGCAGCTGCTCCGTAGCCTCCCGCAGCCCGGTCATTGTCTCCTCCGCCGCCTGGCTCTCTACCAGAATCTCACGCAGGTACAGCTGGAGCGGGAACAGCTCTCTGCTCGACAGATACATCAAGCCGTTAAAATACGAGTTCCACTGTGCCACGCCGTAAAACAATACCATGACCGCCACGATCGCCGCAGAGAGCGGCAAAACCATTTTCACAAAGAATTTAAAATCGCTGCAGCCGTCAATTTCCGCCGCCTCATACAGCACATCGGGTATGGTGCTTTGGAAGAACGTGCGCGTGATGATGATATTGGTCACAGACACCGCACCCGGCATCACCACTGCCCATATGGTATCCAGCATTCCCAAGCTTTTAATAATCAGATAGGTCGGGATAATACCGCCGTTAAAGAACATCGTGAACGTATAAATACCCATCAGGATATTTCTTGCTTTGAAATCCTTTCTTGAGAGCGGATAGGCCGCAAGGATGGTAAGTAGCACGCCTATGCCAATGGCCAGGGCGGTATAGATAATACTATTTAAATATCCGCGCCACAAATCGTTGTCCTTAAAGATACGCGCATAGCCCTCCATCGTCGTACCCTTCGGCAGCAGCCAGACCTCACCGTTCCAAACCTGGATCGGGTCGCTGACCGATGCGCTCAAAATAAATATCAGCGGATACAGGGCGATCAGCCCGACAATTGTTAAGATTATGCAATTAATAATGTCAAAGATCACATCATTAGTTGTCTTTCTTTTTATTATCCTCATTTTATTCTCTCTCCTTACCAAAGGCTCGTTTCACTGACTCTTTTGGATATCGCATTCACACTGACCAGGAGAATACAGTTTATCACAGAGTTAAACAGGCCGACTGCGGCCGAGAAGCTGTATTCGCCGCCGATCAGACCTGCACGGTACACATAGGTCGAAATAACGTCCGAGCTGACGATGTTTAAGTCATTCTGCAGCAGGAATACCTTTTCAAACCCGATGTTCATGATGCTTCCCGTGTTCATGATAAGCATGATGATCATGGTCGGCATAATTCCGTGAATATCAATATGCCAAATTCTTTTCAGTTTTGAGGCTCCGTCCACCGTTGCCGCTTCATGCAGCTGCGGGTCAATGCCCGCAAGGGCCGCCGTGTAGATGATCGAGCTCCAGCCCAGCGTCTGCCATATCCCAGACAAGACATAGATCGTTTTGAAATACTGCGGCTTGGACAAGAAGGCTATCGGCTCCCCGCCAAACAGCACGATGAGCTGATTGATTAGGCCGTTCTGCGGCGATAAGAAGATCGACAGCATACCTACCATTACAACCGTCGAAATAAAGTGCGGCGCATAGGTAACCATCTGAACTGTTTTTTTAAACTTCGCGTTTTTCACCTCATTCAGCAGAAGGGCGAAAATGATCGGCGCTGGGAAGCTTGCTACCAGCTGATAGATGCTCAGGCCCAGGGTGTTCTTGATCAGGTCCCAAAAATTATACGAACGGAAAAATCGCATAAAATGCTCTAACCCCACCCACGGACTGCCTAAGATGCCTCGGCTCGGTAGGTAATTTTTAAACGCGATCTGCACACCGTACATCGGGAAATACAAAAATATGATAAAGAATATCAATGTAGGAATGCTCATTAAGTAGAGTTGGTAATGCCTTCTGATGTTATCGCCCCAGCCCCTTGAATTCGGCTTTAACGTACGCCCCTGTCTCGGTGCTAAT
>CABSKZ010000101.1 GCA_902478395.1 uncultured Eubacteriales bacterium
ATTCATATTGTGGAGGTGAGAAAATGTTTTGCCGTATTTGGGATTTACAAAAGATTATGGATTAACACAGACAAAATTATGTAAAGCGCTGAACTGTACCCAATAGGTGTGCAGCGATTATGAATGTGGAAAAAGAGGTGAGATAATTGGTGAAAAAATGTGTAAACTGCATATATTTTGTAAAGCATTTCATATTTGATAAAAGATACGCGGAATCTGAAATCGGTCATTGCTGGTTCCCGAGAATTAAGCCGCGGAAGCGCTCGGACAAACCATGCCAATATTGGAAGGAAGCAAAATAAAATTCCCCCGAACCATTGGTTCGGGGGATACAAAACGATTCGTTATTCTAATTAAACACCCATTTTTTCCCGGCGGAGTTTTTCGGTTTCCGTAAAGTTGTTTTTGCAGACGTGGCCTGGCAGGGGAACGATTTTTTCATGGATTGCGTCGATAATCCAGTCTGCCTGCGGGAAGAACTCGTTCTCCAGTTCGTGGCAAGGTGTAATCCAGTTCCGCGCGCCTACGACAACCGGCGGCGCGTCCAGATAGTCAAACGCCAGCTCGCTGACGTTCTGCGCGATGTCCTGCAGCGCAGAGCCTCTGGCACACGCGTCACTTGCCAGCAGGATTTTGCCTGTCTTTTTCACGGATTCGATGACCTTCTCATAATTAAACGGAACGATGGAGCGTGCGTCGATGACTTCTGCACTCATGCCGTATTTTTCTTCCAACTCTTTCGCGGCGTCCAGCGCGCGGTACAGCGTCGCACCGATGGTCAGGATGGTAATATCCTTTCCTTCCTTTTTGATGTCCGGCTCACCGATGGGCACTTCATAGAAGCCCTCCGGAACGCCGCCCTCGTGGAACTGCTCGCCCACGTCGTAAATCCGCTGGCTCTCAAACACAATAACCGGGTCGGTTCCGTTCAGAGCGGAGTTCATCAGTCCCTTCGCGTCGTACGGCGTGACAGGGAATACGACTTTCAGCCCCGGTACGTGCGCACACATCGCGGTCCAGTCCTGGGAGTGCTGTGCACCGTATTTGGAGCCGACGGACACACGGATTACAACCGGCATTTTCAAAATCCCAGCGCTCATGGACTGCCACTTCGCCAATTGGTTGAATATTTCATCTCCGCAGCGTCCGATAAAGTCACAGTACATGATTTCCGCAACAACACGTCCGCCGCTCATCGCATAACCAACCGCAGAACCCGCAATTGCGGCCTCGGAAATCGGTGCGTTGAAGAAACGGTGATAGGGAAGGACCTCTGTCAATCCCTGGTATACGGCATACGCGCCGCCCCAATCACGGTTGTCCTCACCGTAGGCGATCATGGTCGGGTCTTCATAGAACTTGTCTATAATCGCTTCAAACAGGCCGTCACGCAGCTGGTAAACCTTGTTTTTGGAAACCGGCTTGCCGTTTTTGTCGATGCCGAAGCGTTCCTTTTTCGCGATTTTCTGTACTCTTGGGCTTTCTTCTTTCGGCGCGAGTACATCGACCGGGCGGTCTTCCATCTTCGCAACCTTTTCGTTGGAGAACATCAGGTCGGAAATGATGTTCGGATTCGCGGTGAGATCCATACGCGGGGAAACGGAGTCGTCGATTGCTAGACGGACAATCTTCATCATCCGTTCGCGGACATCTTCCCGGATAGTAGCAAACGCGTCTGCATTTGCGATGCCGGCATCCACCATCTGTTTCTCATAATTGATGAGAACGTCATGCTGCGCCCATGCATCCAGCTCTTCCTTCGTCCGGTATGTCATCGCATCAGACGGAGAATGGCCAGTCATGCGGTAGGTCAGCGTATCCAGAAGCACAGGGCCGGAACCATTTTTAATGATTTCCATCTTCCGGCGCATCGCGTCGATAACCGCCAGCGGGTTATAGCCGTCTACGCGTTCCGCGTGCAGCTGCGTCGGGCTTACACCGGCGCCGACGCGCGCGAGAATGTTGTATGCCATCGTTTCGCCAACGGTCTGTCCACCCATACCATATAGGTTGTTGAAGAAATTGAAAATAATCGGAAGGCCCTTGTTGAACCCTTCCTCCCAAAGTTGAGTAATCTGGTCCATTGCGCCCATGTTCAAAGCTTCCCAGACAGGGCCGCAGCCCATGGAGGCGTCGCCGACGTTGGAAATAACGATACCATCCTTTTGATTGACGCGTTTGAACAGTGCGGAACCCATTGCAATCGTCGCACTGCCGCCGACTATCGCGTTGTTGGGGTAGATGCCGAACGGCGTGAAGAATGCGTGCATAGAACCGCCAAGTCCTTTGTTAAAGCCTGTTTCCCGCGCAAAAATTTCTGCCAGCGCGCCATAGAGCAGGAAGTCAATCGCCAAATCCTTGACGTTGCCTTTGTCCTTTTCCTTGCCCTCTACGACCTTGTAGGTTCTTCCGCCGAAGAAGCCTTCCATGTCTGCAAGCAGTTCCTTGTCGTCGAGCTTCTGGATGCAGGAAAGTCCTTTTGCGAGTATTTCACCATGGCTCCTGTGGGAACCAAAGATATAATCATTTTTATTCAGCAGATATGCCTGCCCAACAGCGGACGCCTCCTGGCCGAGAGAAAGGTGGGCGGGGCCAGGGTTGTTGTACTGAATTCCCTGGTATTCGCTTTTGGTTTTGATATCGAGCAGCATGGTCTCAAACTCACGGATGATGGCCATGTCGCGGTATATCCGCATAAAATCCTCCGTGGAGAAGTTCGCCTTTTCCTCATCTACCGATTTTTTGTACTGATTCACGGGAATTGGTTCAAATTCAACAAAACCGCTTTTTCTGACCTCGTTCGGGTCCATATACTGAGATTTTGGCATAGTAAACTTCCTTTCATATTGTAAAATTTTCTTGTTTTTTACAGCTGGAAAATACCCTCCCGGACGATTTCACCGACCGTTGGGTGCGGGAAGACCAGTTCCTTGATATCATCAACGCGCATTTCCGTTTCTATCATGATGCCTGCAGACAGGATGATTTCAGAGGCATAGTTTGCAATCATATGGCAGCCAATCATCCGGCGCGTCTTTTTGTCTACCAGCACCTTGCAGATGCCGTCTCCGCCTTCGTTTTCCGCGACATAGCGTCCAGAAAATTTCATAGTGATGTTAGCGCACTCATAGTCGATACCTTTCGCCTTTGCGGTTTCTTCCGTCTCGCCCACACTGCCGACCTCCGGATTTGTGTAGATGATTGCCGGAATCGCGTCATAGCGCATAATGTCCTTCTTACCCAGAATATTGTTTACGGCAACCTCTGCTTCCCGGTAGGCTGTGTGTGCCAGCATGGAGCGTCCATTTACATCGCCGACTGCATACACGTTCGGGAGATTGGTTTTGCAGAACCGGTCTGTTACCACTGCGCCGCGCTCTGTCAGAACGCCGATGGATTCCAGACCAACACCCTGTGTAACGGCACGCCGCCCGATAGATAGCAGCACCTTATCCGCCATTACTTCGCAGGTTTTTCCGTCTTTTTCATATATCACGCGGTCCGGCTTAACCTCAGTGACTTTTGCGCTAAGCTGGAAGGTAATGCCCTTCTTCTCATAGTTCTTCAACAGGATTTTTGAAATCTCGCTGTCGGTTGGGCCAGCAATTTTGTCGAGCATTTCGACAATTGTCACCTTGGAACCGGCGGAATTGAAGTAGGAAGCCATTTCAAGGCCAATTACGCCGCCGCCGACAATGACCAGTTCCTTCGGCACTTCCTCAAGGTCCAGGATTTCCCGGTTTGTCAGCACCGTTCCGCTTTGGAAGCATTCTTTTACACCGGGAATAGGCGGCATGACGGGCATAGAGCCTGTCGCGATAATCAACCGCGTACCCGTATAGGTTTCGCCGTCAACCTGAATTTGATAGCCCTCGCTGTTTTTCCCGGTTATCACGCCTTCACCCTCGACGACGGTAACCTTGTTTGCCTTGAGCATAGCCCTGATTCCGCCGACCAGCGTATTGACAACCTTGTTTTTCCGCGCAATTACTTTTTTATGGTCGTAATTCACACCCTCGCAGGTAATGCCATAGTGGTCGGAAAAACGGGCGTAGTCATAAATCTTTGCCGAATATAAAAGCGATTTGGAGGGGATGCAGCCCTCGTTCAGGCAGACGCCGCCCAGAAAACGTTTTTCAATCAGCAGTGTTTTCAGGCCGGCATGCCCCGCGCGTTCCGCTGCCAGATATCCGCCCGGACCGCCGCCCAGCACCATTACATCATATGTCATAGAGCAACCTCTTTTCTGTATATTTAAACTCTGGGGTTATTTCGCCAACAGCACACTGAAGTTTTCCAGATTGTTTTTCAAATCCTGTAAGAATTTCGCCGCCGGGGCGCCGTCCACCGCGCGGTGGTCAAACGTCAGGGACAGGCCCATCGCCGGGTAGAACACAATCTCGCCGCCGGCCTCGCGTGCGCGCTGCGTAATCGTATCGACGCCAAGAATGCCAGTCTGCGGCGCGTTGATAACAGGCGTAAAGGATTCGATTCCGAACGAGCCGAGGTTGGTCACGGTAAACGTTCCGCCGCTGAGCAGGTCAGGACTGATGGTTCCGCTTTGGCACGCACCCGCCAGTTCTTTTGTTTTGGCGCTGATGTCGTTCAGAGAAAGCAGTTCCGAGCAGAAAATGGTCGGCACCATCAGGCCGCGCGGGGTGTCGACCGCAACGCCAAGGTTAACGTGCGGGAACAGGCGCATTTTATCGTCAATCAAATGTGCGTTCAAATCGGGATGATTTGGCAGCGTACGGGAAACTGCGTACAGCACCAAATCGTTCAGGGTAATATTACCCAAACCAAGCTTTTCTGCATTTGCTTTCAGTTTTTTGCGGTACGCCATAATTTCCGTCGCATCAAACGAGGTGTTCAACGTGAGCTGCGCTGTAGTGGACAGCGAGTTGTGCATAGATTTTGAAATAACCTTGCGGATATTCGTCAGCGGCACTTCGGTATAAGCATCGTGTTTGACATCCGCACAGGAGGCAACCGTACTGGCAGAAGCCGCCTGTACCGGATTTGCAAGGTCTGCGGTGGTAACGCGTCCGCCGATTCCAGTTCCCGTAAGCTGTCCGCCTGCTGCGAGAGCGCCGTCCTTTGCCGCCATGGTATATTTTGCGCCGGAGGCCTCAAGCGCCAGGATATCGCGTTCGATAATCCGGCCGTTTGGTCCGGTTCCATTCGCATAACGGTAGTCGATTCCCAATTTTTCCGCCTCATGCCGCGCGCGGGGAGAAATGAACACATTGTCTTTGGGTGCGTCGCTGATTACTGCTGTGTTGGTTGCTTCCGCTGTTTTTTCTTCCAAATCAGCGGCTGCGTCAGGTGCCTCCGTGGAGTCTTCCCCCTCTGCCGCGGGGCGGAATGCGGCGGTATCCTCGCCGGGTTCGCCGATAACACAAACATTCAGAAGGCATTCCACGTCGTCGCCCTCTTCGAAAAATACGTCAATCAGGGTTCCGGCGATTTTTGCTTCTTCGTCAAATGTTGCTTTGTCGGTTTCATACGTAAACAGAAGGTCGCCCTCCGCGACAGGGTCGCCCTTCTTCTTGTGCCATTTGGCAATGATACAGCTTTCGACAGACTGCCCTTGTCTCGGCATGATTACCGGTGTTGCCATAACATCCACTCCTTTTATTTGTTCAGTCAGTATAACCGCATATTCCTGATTAGTTTAGCATAATTTGTCCGCCAGTCACAGGCACCGCCTGCCCGGTTTCGTATTCCTGCTCGACGATGTAGAAAATGGCGCGCGCCACGTCCATTGTTTCACAGCCGCGCCGCATCGGAACCTTTGCTTCATAGAAGCGTTTAACATCCTCCACCGTCTTTGCTCCCGGCACCTTCCCAGCGCGCAAATACTGTACGAACAACCCGTTTTCCGGGTTGGCCCATAGCGGCCCGTCAAAGAAATTACCAGGGCATACAGAATTCACCTTGATATGGTATTCCACAAGCTCCAGCGCAAAGCTCTGCGTCAGGCCGATGCCGCCGAATTTTCCGCCCGCGTAGGCAAAGTTTTTATTTGAACCGGACAAGCCGGATTTTGAGTTGACCTGAATGATATCATAAAAGCTGTCCGGGGAAAAACGGTGTTGGATTTTCATGACGCGGGAGGCATATTTGGTACATATGAAATAGGCCTCATAGTTGATTTTGGTCACGAATTCGAAGCTCTTCGCGTCCATCTCCTCAAGACTGCCAGCTTTTAGCACGCCGGCGTTGTTGACGAAGATGTCCAGCCCACCGTATGCCTTGACAGTTTCTTCAATCATATTTTCTACAGATTCCTCGCTGGAGACATCCACCTTGCAGGCCAGGGCGCGGCCTTCACCGTGCTTTTTGCATAGGTCAGCCGCTACGGTTTTTGCGAGGTCAAAATTGAGGTCCGCAATGACCACATAGGCGCCCTCGTCCAGCATGGCCTCCGCAATACCGAGGCCAAAGCCCTGCGCGGAGCCGGTAATAATGGAGATTTTGCCCTTCAGCCGTCCGCTGTTATAGACAGGTTTTACGATAAACGCCCCCATACCTTCCACCGCGACAGATTTTACAGCCGTTTTGCCACGGAGCGCGGCTTCAATCTGGCTGAGAATTTCATCCTGCGTTCCGGACAGGGCAGGAATCGTTACATCGCAGACCCCGGCCTTATCCCGGAAAGAAAGCTGCTGCGCCCCTAAAATGGAACGGATTGCAGGCGCAACCTGATAAATATTCGGCATTTTGGTTCCTCCTTATTGTTTGTTTTTCAGCAGATATGCTTCCGCTTCGGCACACCACAGGCCATTGTTTGCGGATACGATGCGGTCCAGTTCCTGCAGAACAGGATCTGCAGACTGGCCAAATTCAGCAATCGGCGTCAGCGGCATTTCAATGTTGAGATAAATCAGCTTTTTGCCGCCCGGAATGTTCGGCAGGTTCAGCGTTGTGCCAATAATCGCATCCATCCCGCCGATATGTGTTATCATTGCGGCCGGGTCTATCGTCCCCTGTTCCATCAGCTTTAAGGATTCCACCATGTCGGCCGTGTTGCCGCCGCTTGTCCCTACCACATGCGTGGACGCATAATGGACATTATAGAAGTTGAATTCAGCGGCAAATGCAGGGTTCGTCGGTCCCGCGAAGAAGTTCAGACAACCGTCCCGCCCCAGAATTTTGTCGCCCATCTCAACAACCGGCTTAACGGGTGCAAACACAAATACATCATCGTAGCCTTTGCCATCGGTCAGGTTCATCATATAGCTGATTGGCTCTTCTATATTTCCTGTGTTTAGATAAATCAATTCCACACCATTTTTTTGGGCTTCTTCCACTGGAAGAATAGAAGCCGCGCGGTTAAGCCGCGCTTGGTCGATGTCCGTCACAACCAGTTTTGCGGGTTTTCTGTCGCAGTGGATGGCATAATCTATCGCACCAAGTCCCATCGGGCCGACACCAGCAAGAATTGCCGCATTGCCTCCCTCTTTGATGCCCATGGAATGCTCATAAGAACCTGCCGTTGTGTGATAGTTTGCATGGAAACCGCCTGCAATACAGGACATTGGTTCCGCTAAAGAGCCATAGAAAAATGCTTCACCATCATACGGAAGAAAACAGCCTTCTTCCATAAACTCATTCGGAATAATGATATAGGTTGACGAGCCGCCGAAATAAGGATAGGAATATCCAGGTGCGGCAAGGCTTCCTTTATAATTGATGGCAGGCTGGACTGAAAATTTTTGTCCCGGTTTGAACTTATCCTTCCATTTCGAGCCGACCTCGACAATTTCCCCGCAGAACTCATGTCCAATAACAATCGGATTTTCGGCGACATTATCGGGCACCCTTTTGTGGTCGCCGCCCTGTTTTGCAGCCTTATAGGACGACATACAAATACTGTCGGAAATGACGTGCCCCAGAATCTGGTCGTCGGCAAGCGCCGGAAGGTCCACTTCCTCCAGCCGCAGGTCCTCCTTGCCATACAGTCTAACCGCTTTTGTTTTCATACAGTTCCTCCTTTTTATAATCTATCTACTATATTATCTTCATGCCTGTCTGTCTTGAAATTTTTTGCAGCTCTTCATCTGGCTCCTTTTCCATAATCAGAAGATCGACATCCTCCGGATAACAGAAGGTGTATGGCATATTCTTACCAAGTTTGGACGAATCCATCAAGACAATGGTCTGTTTTGCTTTGTTTACTACATATTTCTTTAGCTCACATTCATTGTAATCACCGTTGGAAAAACCGCCCTCCGGACTGAAACAGCTTGCCCCGATAAACGCAACATCGATATTGATGTTCTTCAAGTGCTCAATCGCCCCCGCTCCTGCTACGCAAAGGTTTGAGCGGCTCAGCTGTCCGCCGGTCAGGTTTACAGTAATATGCTTGTTCGCCGCCAATTCCATAGAGAGGTTAATTCCGCTGGTGACGATGAAGAAGCGTTCGTCGGGAAGTTTAGAGGCAAGCTGCATGGTTGTGCTTCCCGCGTCAATGAAAATGCTCCGGTCGCTGACTGCGTAAGGGAGCGCTTTCTGCGCGATGATACGTTTTGCCTCCGTATTCAGGGTTTCCCTGTTGCCGTAATCATCCTCCACATTTTTAAACAACATGCTGCGCGAGAGGTGGCTGATTGATTTCGCACCGCCCTTGATTTTGACAATCTTATTTTCATTTTCCAAAGCATCCAAATCCCGCCGGATGGTCATGCTCGAAATATCAGGGAACAGGGCCTCCAGCTCCTTCAGTGAAACCTCGCCTTTCTGTTCGATTAAATCGTAAATTGTGTTGCGTCTGTTTGCAATCAACCTGTCACATCCTAACATTTGAATGTTAAATTATATCAGATATAGTGTAATTATATAACATATATAAAATTGCGTCAAGTAAAATTTCTGTGAATTTCAGAAAATATTTCGACATCCAAATAGATGCGGTTTGACAGAATTAAACGGGTGGATTA
>CABSKZ010000102.1 GCA_902478395.1 uncultured Eubacteriales bacterium
AGGGTCTGACGCGCTATTTGATGGACAGTGCCATTCCCACAGGCCAATCCGTAGAATGGGGTGACGGCGGCTCGGCGAGCGTTAGAAGTACGATTCTGGAGATGAGCGAGGTCTTTGACGACAACGACTTTCGCTATTTTGGTTCAAATGGCGAGAACGGCACGCCGCCGGAGAAACTCTCTGCGCTGTACCCAATCGGGCGGCGGGCGTTTATGCGCAGCGGATGGAACAAAAATGCCGCGTTCCTGTTTGTGAACAATTACCGTGGCAATATCCACCAGCATTCAGACGCGCTGCACATCTACCTATATGCCTATGGTAAGCCATTGCTGGTGGATACCGGAAAGGCGACTTATGACCTGGTCAACGACGAGATAGCCATTTGGCAGACATACGACACGGAGGCCCACAATACGGTCGATGTAAACGGGCAAACACAGGAAAACAAGGATTACGGCGAGACTGCAGAAATGGATATAACCGATTACACCGACTTTTATGAAGGATATACCGATTCAAATGAAGGCGTACGGCATAACAGGAGCATCCTGTTTATCAAACCGGGGTATTTCATCGTGTCTGACCTGATGGAGCCAGAGGATGAAACAAAGCTGAACAGCTACAGCCAGACATGGCACATGCCTTACCGCGCGAAGCCTTCTATCGCGGAAGGAACAAAAATCGGGCGGTCAAATTTCAGCAACCAGGCAAATATCCAGGTAGTTCCGGCGGATCCGGAAAGCCTGACGGCAGAACTGCCAATAGGCTGGGGCGTCGGAGACAGCCGATCGACCGATACGCAGGAGTATCTGGCGTACCGGCAGGAGGCCGCCGGAAAAGTAAGCTATGACACGGTGCTGTATCCGGAACAGCTCGGTGCGTCGGACAAGGTAAGCGTGGAGCGTATCGATACAGGGTACAACAAGACCGAGGTTTCCGCCCTGAACATTAAGATGAATCAGAATGAAGCAGTCTATATGATTGCACACAGCCATAAGGACGAACTGAAGACCTTTGGGGAGGATTCCTTTGACGGGCGGATGGCTTTCTACGAAAAGAATAGTTATGGCAAGCTGCAGAAGGTTTCCGTTTCAGACGGGAAAAACCTGACAGTAGGCGGCGTGCCGCTGATTAAAAGCAATGTGCCGATTGCAAACCTCGCCATTAGCTATGATGCGGAGGATATGTATTTGAGCAGCGGGGACGAAAACGTTACCGCGGCGGTTTATATACCGGACGGTGTGAAAAATATCTGGCTGAACGGAAAGAAAACCGCGCTGGTGCGCGTTGGCGATTACGCATATGTCGGGGAAAACGGTGTCCGGCCAGACGTGGAGCTGATAGCGGATGGAAGCGGCATATCGGCTGTGTTTCCGGAACTGAAACTAGATAAATACATTTACCGCAATGAAAAAAATCAACTGTTATATCAACTGGAAATTGAAAACGGCACCAAGGCAACGGGCGGCGCGGGCTATGACGGGCTTATTAGCCTGCCGTACACCAATGGAGACAGTGTGCTTGTTACGCCGGACTATTCCGTCCGGTTCAGCAAAAAGGTACGCATTGCCAATTACTTTACTTCGAATGGAAAATACCAGTACATTATGCAGTCCGGTGAACGGGCGGATATTCCGGTAACGGAATTTGCAAGTGCGGACGAAGCACTGAAAAGTGTTCCGGTTGTCAAGGTGGGAAGCGATCTGTATACCGTCAATCAGCTGCAGGGCTACCAGATTCCGGTTGACAGCTCCAAAGAAACACAGCCGCCGGTGCAGAACAAGCCGCCGTCACCAGGTTCGCCAAGCAGTTCCGGCAATGGAGCCAATTCCGGCAATGGCGGCGGAGGAAATCCGGGTGGTTCTCCCGGAACAGGAACAGACCCCGGCGGCGCGGAGCAGCCGGATCCAAAAGTCCTGTTTACAGATATCAAGAACCATTGGGCAGAACAAGAAATAACAGGGCTTGCGGAGAAAAAAATCTTAAACGGTGTGACGGAGACGCAGTTTATGCCGGACAAAACCGTAACGCGTGCGGAATTTGCAGCAATGCTGGTGCGTGCGGCGGAGCTTGAAACGGCGGCATATGACGGCAGCTTCCTCGATGTGGAGGACGGCGCGTGGTATGCAAATGTCATTCAAGCCGCAAAGAATTATGGCCTGCTTGCCGGATTCGATGGGTATGTCCGTCCCGACGACCTCATAACCCGCGAGGAAATGGCGAAAATGGTGGTGACGGCCTGCGAGTCGGCATTCGGCATCGCGCTTCCGGAGGAAAACACACTGGCTTTCGGCGACACGGCTGATATTAGCCGGTGGGCCTATCCATACGTGTCTGGTGCCGTGCGGCTGGGCATCCTGAAGGGAGACGAAAACGGGAACTTTCTGCCGTCAGCCAGCGGGACAAGGGCGCAGGCCGCGGTCATGATTCACAGAATACTATCAATAGCAGGTGGTGCACAGAATGAAGATTAGTTTAAGCAAGGGAAGCAGCAGGGAGCCGCAGAACCTCCTCAGCAGGAAGTGCCAGGAATACCGGAAAAACTGGCCGATTTTTCTGATGCTGGTGCCGGGTATCGTCTATTTCATTATATTTTGCTATGTTCCGCTCTATGGTGTTACAATTGCATTTAAGGATTACAAACTGTTGGATGGGATTATGAAAAGCCCGTGGGCGGGGCTGAAATATTTTAAGATGGCGTTTGCCTCGAACGATTTTTGGAATTCGTTCAGCAACACGATGATAATTAGCCTCCTGAAGCTGGCGTTCAGCTTCCCAGCACCGATTTTGCTGGCGCTGCTGCTGAACGAGGTCAAAAACATGGCGTTCAAAAAGGTTGTGCAGACCATCAGCTACATGCCGCACTTCCTTTCCTGGGTTGTGCTGTCAGGCGTCATCATCTCCTTCCTCTCGCCCTCAACAGGCCCGGTCAACCTTCTGCTGCGGGCGCTGGGGCATGACCCGATTTTCTTTGTGGCAGACAACAACTGGTTTCGCCCAGTACTTGTAATTTCGAGCATCTGGAAAGAAATCGGCTGGAGCACCATCGTGTATTTGGCGGCGCTCAACTCTGTGGATATGGAACTGTATGAGGCGGCGAAAATCGACGGGGCGGGCAAAATCAAGCAAACGCTGCATATCACGCTGCCGTCCATTATGCCGGCAATTACGGTCATGTTCATCTTTGCGGTAGGCGCGATTGTCAACGACGATTTCGACCAGATTTTCAACATGTATAATCCGGCCGTTTATAAAACGGGTGAGGTTATTTCTACCTATATATATAAAATCGGTATGGAGGGGATGCAATACAGCCTCGCAACCGCAATTGGTTTGTTCAAGAATGTCATCGCGCTTGTTTTGCTGGTAGGGACCAACTACCTCTGCAAGGCGTTTGATGAATACGCGCTTTGGTAAAGGGGGAGATAGAATGAAAAAAACAATCGGAGAACGGATTTTTACGGTATGCAACACCATCTTTCTGATTTTGCTCTCCCTGATTATGCTGTTTCCATTCTGGGAGGTTATCAAAACATCATTTTCTACGCCGGCGGAGGCCAGTTCGCTGACCTACTATTTCTGGCCAAAGGAGCCGACGCTGACAGCCTATAAGCAGGTTGTGGAAAATTCGCAGGTGTGGATTGGCTACAAAAACACGCTGCTTCGGATTATCTACGCAATGCTGATTCAGATGCCGCTGACGATTTTCACGGCCTATGCCCTTTCACACCGGAAACTGCCGGACAAAAATTTCTGGACCTTCTTTGTTGTACTGACAAAGTTTGTGTCCGGCGGACTGATTCCGCTATACCTGGTCGTCCGGTCACTGGGGCTTTTGGATAATTCGTTGTCCATGATACTGCCGGCTGCCATCAACGTGTTTTATCTGCTCATCGTCCGCAACTTTTTCCTGGCGATTCCAAACGAGCTGGAAGAGGCGGCAAGTATCGACGGGGCGAGTACAGTGGGAATTTTATTCCGCATCATCCTGCCGCTGTCCAAGCCGATTCTGATGACGCTTGCCATGTGGATTATCGTCGGTAACTGGAATGCATGGTTTGACTGCCTGATGTACATTCAGACGCCGTCGAAGTTCGTCCTGCAGACGGTTCTGCGGAAAATCATCATCGACGCGTCGCCGCAGAACATGGAAACAACTGTCATTACGGCAGATTTGAAACCAAATGCGGAAATCATCAAGTGCGCGACGATTATTGTATCGACCCTGCCGATTATGGTGGTGTATCCGTTCATTCAGAAATATTTTGTTAAGGGAACAATGGTCGGCGCGGTCAAGGGCTGAACCAATATTAATGGAAAGGGGAATTACCATGAAACTGAAAAAGAGGCTTTGCCTGCTGCTTGCAGCTGTAGTTGCTATCGGCGCCCTGCTGGGAGGCTGCGGCAACAAATCGGAGACAACGGGTGGTTCCGGCGATGTTATGACTATCGACTGGCTGCCGCAGAATGACGATTATGTCAATTCCGAATCGCCTATCGTAAAGAAATATGAAGAAATTTTAGGAGTGAAGTTTAACTTCATCTATCTGGACCGGTCAAAGATGACGGAACTGTTGAACATGCGCATTGCGTCAAACCAGATTCCGGACGTGATGAGATTGTCGCGCGATTTGTATCAGTCCTACATCGACCAGGGCGTGCTGACTCCGTTCACGGAAGAGGAATTGGAGAAAAATGCACCGACCGTGCATCAGCTCTGCAAGGAAAACGCATGGGAGAGCCTTTGGGAAAATTTGCAGGTGGATGGGAAGCTGTATGGTATCCCAGCGCTGAATGCGCAGGGAGCGTATCCGCTGGTTCCGATCTGGCGGGACGACTGGCTGAAAAAGGTTGGTATCGATAAAATTCCGGAAACCATCGACGAGGCGGAGGTGGCATTTCGCAAATTCGTCAAGGAAGACCCGGATGGCAACGGCGAAAACGACACCTATGCGCTATCCGACAAAGGGTTCAACGCGGTATATGGCGCATTCGGCACGCAGGAATATGCTCTCTGGCTGGAAAAGGACGGAAAATTGGAATATTCTATGACCATGCCGGAAATGAAGGAGGCACTGACGCTTCTAAACAAATGGTATCAGGAGGGGCTTATCGACCCAGAATTTATTACGGGCGAATCGAAGGGGCAGTATTGGGCGAACACGGTCTCCTTCTGGAACGGACGCATCGGTTTCTCTGTGCCGGGGATGTACTACCATATTTCCAGCGCGGACGAGACAGAGGTTGCGAGCCAGAATTATACCAGCTTTAAGGAAATCCAGGGAGAAAACGCAAGCTACAAGCCAGGTGTCCCGTTCAAAGGGCCAGACGGCAAGAGCGGAACCTATAAGTGGGGGACATATGCCGGAAACTATATCGTAATGGGAAAGAACGTGGAAAAGGACCAGGCGAAGAAAGAAAAAATTCTTCAAATTCATGAAAAAATCAACTCTGATTTCGATTTTTACAAGCTTTGTATTCTTGGAATCGAAAACGAAGATTACACCTTCGACGGCGAACGGTATGACAAAACGCTGTTCACAAATAAAAATATCACAACCGCAAGTGCGGGGCTGGATACCAATGGTATCGCCTATGTACAGAACAACTTCGAATTCGGCGCTGAGGTTAAGAAAAAGGATTTCGCCTTTGCAGACAAGGTGGCAAGTATACCGGGCTATGTGAACAAGGTTTGGACGGGCTTGCCGTCCTCCGGACAGTATGCGAGCATCGTTGAAAGTAAGGGTAAGGAAGCCATTATCCTGTTTATTTCCGGGCAGAGAAGTCTGGATGAGTTTGACAAATACGTCGAGGAAATGAACACGGCAGGCCTTGCGCAGCTGACGAAGGAAGCGAACGAATGGTATCAGACAAATAAGCAGGACTAGAATAGAATTTCATATTTTTACACTGGCCTCTCCGTGCTGCAAGCGGAGAGGCCATCATATGGGTGAATAAACTTATCAAAGCTGTGCAAGCGTTAGGGAGGACAAGATGAATAAACAGGAAACAGATAAGATATTGCATAAAATTATTACGAAGCTGGACGTAGTACACCGCAGGGTCGGTGCAGCAGCACCGTATACGACTGGGGCGGACGGAAAGTATGACGACCGGAGCGAGTCGATGCCAGAGGCCTGGACAAACGGCTTCTATCCCGGAATGCTTTGGCTGCTCTATGCCCAGACCGGGCTGGACAGCTACAGGGAGTACGCGCAGCAGACGGAGGAAAAGCTTGCGAAAATGTTTTTAAAGGCAAGCAGCCTGCATCATGACATGGGCTTTATCTGGCTGCATTCTGCTGTGAAGGATTATAGCCTAACAGGCCAGGAGAAATCACGGGAACGTGCGCTGCTTGCGGCTTACGTTCTTGCCTCACGCTACAATATTAAGAGCCGGTATATCCGTGCATGGCGCAGAGAGGAACAAATTAGCCTCGGTATCATCGACTGTATGATGAACATTCCGCTGCTGTATTGGGCGTCAGAGCAGGAGCGTGACCCGCGGTTTGCCAACATTGCTGACAGCTTTGCGCACACCGTGATGAAAAGCCATATCCGGGAGGACGGCTCGGTAAACCATATCGTTTCCTATGATATCGAAACGGGCGAGGTGCTGCGGGCATACTCCGGGCAGGGATACGGAGACGGCTCCTCTTGGTCGCGCGGGCAGGCCTGGGCACTGAACGGGTTCGCGCAGTGTTATGGCTGGACGGGTAATATGGAGTATTTACAGATTGCCAAGCGCGTCGCAAATTATTTTATTGCATCCTTAGGGAATGATTTTGTACCGCGGTGTGATTTCCGGCAGCCGGAGGAGCCGCACCTTGTGGATACCACAGCGGGTGTTGTCGCGGCGAGTGGATTTGTCAGCCTCGCTGAGTACGTTCCAGAAGGGGAAAAGGCGCTGTATTTAGATGCTGCAGGTAACATTCTCCGCGCGTATGACGAAACGGTGTGTAACTGGTCGCTGGACAGTGAGGAGCTTGTTCCCAACGGAACAGAAGCATATCATAAGGCGGACGGGATCCATATCCCAATAATCTATGGCGATTACTATTTTGTGGAAACCGTATGCAAGCTGAAACAATACCTGGAAACAGGCATAGCGGGAGACGGCCTTGGAAAATGAATTTAGGAGTTGACACAGTAGAAGCGCGGGATTATAATAAATAAAAATGAAAGGCAGGATAGGAGTAATTATAATGAAGCAGGATTTATTTGCGGAGGGAAGAAAGGGCTGGAAGGAGCGCGCGAAGAATCCGTTTTTTGCGGCTCAGATGAGCGAGGCCAGAGAGGCTGCAGAGCGTTACCGGAGCGAGGTATTGCCCGCATGCAGCTACTCATTGTGGAAGTTGTTTCATGAAACAGGAAGCCGGACGGAATATGAAGCGGAGTATTTCGCAAAACGGGGGCGGCTGAACGCTTTCGCACTGCTCGTGCTGAGCGGCGGAGCTCAGGAAGATTTGGACGCGCTTGAAAACACCATATGGGCAATCTGTGACGAGTGTACGTGGGCGCTGCCAGCGCATGTTCCGGCGGAGATGGAGGTAGAGAAATGGTTCGCATTTATCGACCTGTTTGCGGCAGAAACCGGGTTCGCGCTCTGCGAGATGGAGAGCCTGCTGGGAGATAAGCTCTCTGAACCCGTTCAGTCGCGTATCCGCTGCGAGGTACGGCGGCGGATTCTGGAACCGTACATGCAATCAAAGGAGAACCCGTTCTGGTGGGAGAGCGTAGAGAGCAACTGGGCAGCGGTCTGTGCGGGCAGTGTCGGCGCGGCGTTCCTGTATCAGGCGGAGAAAGATGAAATCGCAAAAGTGCTCCCGCGGATAGAACAGACCATGCAGTGCTTTATAAAGAGCTTTTCGGATGACGGTGTCTGCCTTGAGGGATATGGCTATTGGCAATACGGATTCGGTTTTTTTGTGTATTTTGCGGAACTGCTTCGGCAGTATACGAACGGAAAACAGGACTGGTTCACATGGCCAAAAGTGGAGAAAATCGCGGAATTTCAGCAAAATGCCATTTTAAACGACGGGTTTGCCATCAGCTTTTCCGACGGGCAGGTCACCTATACCCACAACATCGGCTTGTCACAGTTTCTGCACCGCAGATTCCCCAAGGTCACAGTGCCGGAAGCAAAGTATAACGCACATTTTGACAGCGACCATTGCCACCGCTGGTCCCATTTCATCCGTAACTTTGCGTGGGCGCAGGAAAAGTGCGGCCTGACGGACGAAAAAAAAGAGCGGACCACCTATCTGCCAGGTGCGGGATGGTATATCAGGGAAACCGGAAAGTATTCGTTGGCAGCAAAGGCGGGGCATAATGCGGAACAGCATAACCACAATGATGTCGGAAGCTTTTTGCTTTGCGCGGCGGGACAGCCAATTTTGTGTGATTTGGGCTGCGGGGAATATACGAAAGACTACTTCGGAGAAAAACGGTATACGTTTTTGGTAAACGGTTCAAGGGGGCACAGTGTTCCGGTTGTCGCGGGGGAATATCAGAAATTGGGCCGGGAATACTGCGGAACGGTAACGGAAGCCGGAGAGAATGTGTTTGAACTGGAATTTTCCAAAGCCTATGGGCTGGATGCACTGCAATCCCTGGTGCGCAGGTTTTCGTTTGGCCTGAGTTGTGTAGAAATCTCGGATCGATTTGTACTGGACGGGATGAAAACGGAAATTGTGGAACGCTTTATCGCTACATGGCGGCCGGAACAGGCAGATGGCATGGTGACAATCGGCAACGCGAAGCTGGTGTATGATGCTTCTGTATGGTCGTGTGAAATCGGACAGGAGGAATATAACCTGCATGACGGGGTAAAGGCTACCGCATATTTGATTAATTTTCATTTAAAACAAACAGCAGAAACAGTGGATGCCGTATTTTCCATCACAGTGGAG
>CABSKZ010000103.1 GCA_902478395.1 uncultured Eubacteriales bacterium
CCTCTCTATTCGTCGGCAGCGTCAGATGTGTATAAGAGACAGCCATTACAGTGATTCTTGCTACTGCAGCGGTATCCGCGTTTGCGGCAAGCAGCCGGAATAAAACGGTTACCTGCCCAAACTGTGGCACATCGGTTGAACTACCCGTGCCGGAACGGGAGGGCAAGGGCGGACCGAAATCCTTAGACGAGTTAAAAACGGAACTGGACGAGGCGGTTGCAAACGGTGAAATGACACAGGAGGAAGCGGACGCTCGGCTTGCAGAATGCGAGGAAAGACGAACTGAAATGGAAGCGAAACAGGCCGAACGAAAAGCTCAGCTTGATGAAAAGGTAGCGTCCGGGGAACTCACGCAGGAGGAAGCCGACCGGATATTGGAACGGGGCGGCAAGGGCGGACCGGGCAAAGCCATGAATGGGAATAGAGGCGGAGGCCGCCAGGCTGTGCCTAACGCAGACGTTGCCGACAATGCCGGACAGGAGCAGTAATTAAAAAAGCAACAATTATACAAAGCCGAAGGGGGCATCCCCTCCGGCTTTTTCCAATAAAAGAATCAAAATGATGTAGAATTCATATTTCTCCACACTGCCTTGTTGGTTCCGGCTGCGGCTTTTGCCGCATGGTCTATCCGCATCATGCAGAAATCCATTGCAATCCGACCAGCGTATCTGGAAAGAAACACATTCAATATGTTCAGGCCGGACATTTGACAGCTGGCGCGGCAGAACGTGTAAAACCAATCTAGCAGGTCTTGTGCGGCTGTTTTCCGGTTAAATACCGGTAAGCTTCGTTGTTCGTCATGTAAGAAATGTCCTGGTGGTTGCCAATTTTCTGGCAGAATTTTTCAAACTTCCGCCAGGTATCTTCCTTGTCAAATTCAAAGCTGTGGCCCCAGACATAGAACAGTAAATCGGTCTCCTGGGCGGTACTGCTGATAAATTGCTCCGCAAGTTTGAAAAGCTTTGGGTCATGAATAACACAGGCAGGGTGCCAGGTCATAAAATTTTCCGACAGGGAAAAGGTATGGTGCGCCCATGTTGTACGGGCGTATCGGATTCCAGTACCGTACGGATGACAAAATCGTTGTAACAATCTCCGCCGCAGGGGTATGCCATTCCGAAAATTTCCTGTCCCGACAATTCTGTAAGAGATCGGTAATCGTCGTTTGCCTGGCGGAGAATTTCATCCTTGTCACAAAGCGTGAGATTCGGGTAGCTCACTGTATGCCCCGCAACCTCATGCCGTTGATAGAGCGCTACCTCTCCAGCCTCTACCTCGTCGTGGCATACGCGATAGTTTCCGGAGGGACGGCAGTTATGCACGATGTGGAAGGCTATAGGCGTATTCCAAATAAACGGATACAGGGCTGGGGACAGGGGCTTGCACTGGCATTTTTGAGTGAATTATATTTGAACGGAGAACAGTATTTAGTTCAATAGATACTTGTGTGCGAAACTGGCTTTAAGCGCCGGAATGCTTTTTACAGCAGGAATTTTTTCTATGTTTAGGACTTCACTAAATCGTGAGGTCCTTTTTCGCTATGTAAAAGTCAGACATGAATTTGCTTGTTTTTTTACTTTATAACCATCGGAGTGTGGCAACTGCCAAAATTCTACAACGTCTTTTACGTGGATAAGTTCCTTGTTATTTTACTCAGAATTTACGCAGTGGAGATATCAGATTTTGCATGCGGCTATTAAAATAGCATTGTACAAAATAGCATGACAAAGTATGTCATGAATACAGGAGGAGTAGAAAAGATGAAAAAAATAATCTCAATTCTATTGACTGCATTAATGCTTGGCTGCGCGGTTCCGGCGGGCACAGCTTCAGCGGCGCCGGATACGGATATCACATATACAGAACCGTATCTTCTGACGCTGGATCCTGACAATGAGATGGACATTTGCTGGCTTACTGTAGGAAATGGAAAAGGAAGCATTGAAATAGGTGAAACGGACGCATTAGGTAAGATAGTGGAAACCCAGCAGTACAAGATAAATGGCCTGCGCACCTCAGCGAAGGCGGACGGCTATGATGATGAGCCTTTAAACAATCCGGAGCTTACTGTTTATCAGCAGATTGCGACAGTAAAGAACCTGAAACCGGATACTACATATTATTACAGAGCCACCACAACGGTCGGCGGCAAGACAGAGACCACAAAAACCTACAATTTTAAAACCGCTCCCGCAAAGGAAGGAGATTTTACCTTTGCGTTGCTTTCTGACTTACAGTTGAAGGCAGAAAGTCCTGCAACAGTAAAACAGATTGGTCAGAACAAGCCCGACTTTATTATTTATGAGGGAGACATGGGAAACACACCGTGGAAGGCAGGCGAATGGTTTGACCTTGATAACTGTTTTGTAAATCCCGATGAGGATGGAAAGTCTTGGTTTGAAATTATGCAGCAGGAAGAGGACGGGGCGGAACTTTTACAGTATACCCCGATATTCCCGGTTCCGGGCAACCATGAGGTGGACGACCAGAGGGTATTTACAGAAAAGGAAAGAGCAGCCAAAAATGATGATTGGTCGTTATCAATCTATATGCAGCTTTTCAGACCGCTTTATCCAGAGCAGGAATATACAAAGGGCGGCAAGCACTGGTACAGCGTTGATTACGGCGATTTGCACATCAGCAATATTTCCTGTTTCCGCTGGCAGAGCTGGGACGGCTTTGAAGCGCCCGGATGGGCTATGTTCGACGACATTTCCAAAGACAGCGCACAGGTTAAATGGCTTGAAAACGACCTTGCATCTACAGACGCAAAATATAAATGGATAAATATGCACTGGCATATGCTCAACCGCGGGGATGACGGATATTATCCCTTATCGGAGCCCGTTGCTAGCGGGGATAGGGCAGTATATCCCAACGGCGACTATGCATATGATGTACTGAAACCGATTTATGAGAAATATGGTGTAAACGCCGTCAGCTTCGGGCATTCCCATGTTTATGAAAGATACCTGATAAATGGTGTGAACTATATTGAAGCGGCATCCATCGGCAATAACTACAGAGGCGAAACAGATCCGTACCATCCCTCCGGCAATCAGCCTGTTTTTGAGAAAAATGATATACGCTCCTTTATGCTTCTGAAAAAAAATGATACGGGTATTTCGGCAAAGGGAATAGCAGCAAGCGGAAATACAAAGGGGCAAGTTTTTGATACGTTCTATGTGGCAAAAAGCAACGGTTCTGGCGAGGTACAAACCGCAGCAGATACAATCAAGCAAAACAACCCGCAGGTAAAGAATATTATTATGATGATTCCTGACGGCCAATCTGTTACAGACACCACGCTGGCGCGCTGGTATAAGGGCGGCACGCCGCTGGCTGTTGATGAAATGGCGTGCGGTCTTGTAAGAACGTATTCATCCGACGCGCCAATAGCAGATTCCGCACCCTCCGGAACGGCGTATGCAACAGGTTTTAAGTCACATACTGGCTTTGTGGGCGTACTTCCCGATGTCAACACCATGCCGGGAATGAAACCTCTTGCAGAAGCGGATAAAAGAAAGCCCGTAGCAAGTATTCTTGAGGCGGCGCAGCTGCTCGGCAAAAGTACAGGGATGATTGCGACCTCTGAAATTATGCACGCCACCCCAGCGGATTTTTCCGCACACGATCCGAGCAGAAAAAATTATGACAGTTTAAGTGAGCAGGAGGTTTATCAGGATATAGATGTGGTTCTGGGTTCCGGTGAATACTATCTGAAGCCTGAGGGCAGAAAAGACGGCGAAAACCTGGTGGATGCGTTAAAGAATATGGGCTATGACTATATCACGACACCAGAGGAAATGCAAAACACAACTAGTGCAAAAATCTGGGGGATGTTCGCGCCGAAGGATTTGTCATACGAAATGGATCGAGACGCATCAAAGCAGCCCTCTCTTGCGGAAATGACGAAGAAGGCAATCGAAGTCTTAAGCAAAAATGAAAACGGTTTCTTCCTGGTGGTGGAAGGCTCAAAGGTAGACTGGGCTTCACATGCGAACGATCCGATAGGTGTTATATCAGATACGCTTGCGTATGATGATGCGGTAAAAACGGCGCTTGACTTTGCGAAAAAGGACGGCAATACGGTTGTCATCTCAGCAACGGACCACGGTAACGGCGGTATGACCATCGGGAACAAGGCGACAGACAACGACTATGACAAGCAACCGCTCAATGTCTTTATCGAACCGCTCAAAAAAGCGTCAAGGACGGGCGAAGGCATAGAAAAACTATTTCATGCGGACAAAAGCAACATAGCGGAGGTTATGGCGCAGTATTATGGAATAATAGACCTTACCGATGAGGAAATCGAGGCAATCAAGAGCACGAGCGCGGGTTCGATGAATTATACGGTGGGACCGATGATTTCAAAAAGGGCAAATATCGGCTGGACAACAAACGGCCACACCGGAGAAGATGTTCCGCTTTACATTTATGCTCCCGAGGGCTGCAAAAAGCTGAGCGGTGTTGTAGAAAACACGGATATTGCATACTATATGGCTGAACTGTTCGGTGTTAAGCTTTCGGATGTCACAAGTAGGCTGTTTGTCCCGGTTAGAGCTGCGGCTGAAGCAAAGGGCGCGGTAGTTACATGGAACAGCGATGATGTGCAGAATCCTGTTGTTATTATAACAAAGGGAAGCGACGAGATTAAAATACCAGTCAACAAAAATATTGCAGATGTAAACGGTAAAATGGTCAAGCTTGACGGCGTGACAGTGTATAACGGAATTCACACATATGTTCCGCAAAGTGCGATTGACCTTATAAATTAGTTTATATAAATAGACAGTTAAGCAGGTTTAAGAGATTATCGTATTATGCATCTTAAACCTGCTTTTTGCTGGGCGGAAAACAACTATTTCTAGGAACAAAATCATTCGGAGAGCCGACGGAACAGAACCAAAAAGCGGGTTGTCAAGGTTCACAATTGGCTTAGAGAGAAGCTTGTAAAACCAAGACATAGCAGCGGATAGCCTTTTGTAAACCAACCATGTGCATGGGATTTGGCTGCAACGCAGTCGGTGTAACCGGGACCAATATCATTGACTCGCCGCGCGAACGGCTGATAGCGGTGCTGACAAACAACTTCGTTCCGTGTAACGGGCGGTTTCCCACGATTATCATCATGGCGACAATTTTTGTCGGCGGGGGCTGCGCGCTGTGGCTGCGGCCTACTATGTCCGCATTGGTCGTGTTTTTCGTGATTCTGCTTGGCATTTGCATGACCTTTCTGGTTTCACGGCTGCTTTCTGCGACCATTTTAAAAGGTATGCCATCGCGGTTTACGTTGGAGCTGCCGCCTTATCGGAAACCGAAAATCGGGAGTGTGCTTGTACGTTCTGTGCTGGACAGGACGCTGTTTGTGCTGGGGCGGGCCGTCTCTGTTGCCGCACCGGCGGGCATCGTCATCTGGCTGCTCGCCAATACAATGATTGGCGGCACCAGCATCTTGAACTACACCGCAAACTTTCTGGACCCGTTTGCAAAGCTATTCGGTCTGGACGGCTACATATTTCTCGCGTTTATCCTCGGGATGCCCGCGAATGAAATTGTGGTGCCGCTCATGGTAATGAGCTATATGTCACAGGGGTCTTTGGTCAGTATGGATAATTTGGATATGATGAAAACAATTTTTGTGGATAATGGCTGGACGCTTCTGACAGCGGTGAATGTGATTTTATTCATGCTGATGCACTGGCCGTGCGCAACGACTTTACTGACGATTAAAAAGGAAACCAAAAGCGTGAAGTGGACTGTGTTGGCCTTTTTGATTCCGACACTTGCCGGGCTGGTGTGCTGTTTCATCACCACCTCGGCGGTTAAACTTGTGAATTTAATGTAAATGAAACATTATTTTAACAAAACCTGCTTGCATAAATGAGCGCTGTGGAGTATAATATAAGTATACAGCAAAAGCGAAAGGCGGCGAAGGACTATGGACGCAAACGAAACACAAAAATTTCAGTTCGGGGCCAGCAGGGAAGACTACATTAAGACTATCATCATGTCCGTGTACGCTGCCCTTGAAGAAAAAGGGTATCATCCGGTCAGCCAGATGGTGGGGTACATTCTGTCGGGAGATCCGACCTATATCACCAGCCATAACAATGCGCGTGCGCTCATCCGGAAGGTGGAGCGGGACGAATTGCTTGAGGTTTTGGTAAAAAATTACGTTTCAGGTCAATAATTCTGGACATTTTTAAAACAGGCGGAGATTCTCCGTCTGTTTTTGTGGTTGTGGGGGCGGTTATGGACTGGAAGGAAAAAGTGCGTAGCTTTGCGGCAAACGAGGGCGTTTTAGCAGGATTTTGTAGTGCGGAAGCGGACGAGTCGCTGAAAGCTTTGTTGCTCCGCAAAAGACGGCGGCAGCCACAGTGTGGGTTTGAACCGAAAAATTTGGACCTCCGTACAGATCCGTCGCTTACGCTTCCCGGAGCAAAAAGTATTTTGGTATGCTTGTTCCCCTATTTTAGAAGCGATATTGCAAAACAAAACCTGTCACGCTATGCCTGTATTCCGGACTATCATATTGTGGTGCGGAAAAAGCTCGAAAAAATTTCGGAATATATCCGGCAGTTTGATAATACGATACAGTATAAGTGCTATTCGGACAATGGTCCATTGGTTGACCGTTATTTAGCATATAAAGCTGGGCTGGGTTTTTTTGGGCGGAATTGCCATTTTATCCATGAGACCTATGGCTCATGGTGTTTTATTGGCTACAGTATTTTGACTGCCGATATCCCGCCGGACAAGCCTCTTGACAGAACCTGCGCCGACTGTGGGAAATGCCGGGCGGCGTGCCCGGGAGGGGCGCTCGACGGCATGATGGGCTTTGACTGTGAACGCTGCATCTCCTACCTAACTCAAAAAAAAGAACTGACAGGCGAACAGGCCGCATTGCTGGCCGGGCAGGACAGCGTCTATGGTTGCGACGTTTGCCAGGAGGTGTGCCCGCATAATCAGGACGTGCCAAACACGCCGGTTCAGGAATTTTATGGTGCCAAATTGGAAAAACTGGAATATAATGAAGTAAACCGCCTGAGCGGACGGGAATTCAAAAGAAAATTCCAAACGTTCCCATTCGCCTGGCGCGGAAAATCGGTTATTTTACGAAATTTAGAAAAAGAAATGCTTGACAAATGACGCGTTAAACTATATATTATAGGGAGATGTTTGTCGAAATTTCCGGTATTGGGCCGGAATTTGGAAAGTGAATTAAGAAACAGCGGTGGAGGTACTTATGAAGAATTCAGAGAAATCAATGGATAAAATCGTTGCGCTTGCGAAAAGCCGCGGCTTTGTGTATGCCGGTTCGGAAATTTACGGCGGCCTTGCCAACACTTGGGACTATGGTCCGATGGGCGTAGAGCTGAAGAACAATGTCAAACGCGCATGGTGGAAAAAATTTGTGCAGGAAAATCCATACAATGTGGGGCTGGACGCGGCGATTCTGATGAATCCGCAGACCTGGGTAGCATCCGGCCACGTTGGCGGTTTTTCTGATCCGTTGATGGACTGTAAAGAATGCAAAGCGCGCTACCGTGCGGATAAGCTGATTGAGGACTACCTGTTTGAAAAGGGCGAAGCCGCTGTTGTGGATGGCTGGGACGACGCCAAAATGTTGGATTTTATCAATGAAAACAATATCGTCTGCCCCAAGTGCGGAAAAAAGAATTTTACAGATATCAGAAAGTTCAACCTAATGTTCAAGACGTTCCAGGGTGTTACGGAGGATAGTTCAGCAGAATTGTACTTGCGTCCGGAGACCGCCCAGGGGATTTTTGTCAACTTTAAAAATGTACAGAGAACCTCACGGAAAAAGGTTCCGTTTGGTATTGGCCAGATAGGCAAATCCTTCCGGAACGAAATTACGCCGGGAAACTTCACCTTCCGCACCCGGGAATTTGAGCAGATGGAGCTGGAATTTTTCTGCGCGCCGGGTGAGGATTTGAAATGGTTCACCTATTGGAAGGATTATTGTAAAAACTGGTTGCTGACGCTGGGCCTTCGGGAGGAGAACATCAAACTGCGCGACCACAGCCCAGAGGAATTGTCGCACTATTCCAACGCGACGACGGATATTGAGTTCCTGTTCCCATTTGGTTGGGGCGAGCTTTGGGGCATTGCGGACAGGACGGATTTCGATTTGAAACAGCACGCCGAGCATTCCGGTGAAAATTTTGAATATATGGACCCAGCGACAAATGAAAAATATGTGCCGTACTGTATTGAACCCTCTCTCGGTGCGGACCGTGTGACGCTCGCATTTTTGGTGGACGCATACGACGAAGAGGTTGTGAACGAGAAGGATACGCGTGTCGTTCTGCGCTTGCACCCCGCCATTGCGCCGGTGAAGGCCGCGGTGCTTCCGCTCTCTAAAAAGTTGAATGAGGGTGCGTCAAAGCTGTTTGAAACGCTCTCTAAGAAATATATGTGTGAATATGATGATGCCGGGAGCATCGGCAAACGCTACCGCCGTCAGGATGAAATCGGCACTCCGTTCTGCATCACGTATGACTTTGACAGCCAGGAAAATGGTACTGTGACTGTCCGTGACAGGGATACGATGGAGCAGGTAACCATCAAGATTGAGGAAGTTTTAACGTACCTCGACGGGAAATTTGATTTTTAAGAATCTGTACATAAACTGTACACAAACTTAACAAAAATTTAATTTTTATATTGACAGGACGTTAA
>CABSKZ010000104.1 GCA_902478395.1 uncultured Eubacteriales bacterium
GCACTGCCTGCGGCTGCTTCTGTTGGCTCGGCGGAGGGAGAAGCGGAAACAGCCTCTGTTGCGGAAGGGGAAGCGGAAGTGTTTGCATCCGGAGCCTGTTTTTTGGAGCAGGCGGAGGCACCGGCCGCAAGCATAATGATAACAGACAGCGTGATAAACCGTTTCAAGTATTTCATGATACTCTCCTTTCTAAATATGCGTCCGGGAATGGAATTTTTCTTTATCAATTTTATTATTGATTATTTTTCGCAATAAATTCACAAGCGCGGCTGACAGCGTCTTCCTTGGTAAATTCCTGTACCTCGCCAGAGGTGCGGAGCTTGAATTCGACTATGCCGTCGCTCGCCTTCTTGCCGACCGTGATGCGGACAGGGATGCCGATTAAATCTGCGTCCTTGAACTTCACGCCGACGCGTTCAGCACGGTCGTCTATCGCTGCCTCAACGCCTTTTCCTATCAATTCTGTATAAATTTCTTCCGCAAGCGCAGTTTGTGCTTCGTTAGCCATGTTGACCGGCACGACCAGCACATGGAAGGGGGCGACACTGACAGGCCATGTGATTCCATTTTCATCATTATACTGTTCGATGACAGCCGCCATGGTTCTCCCGACACCAATACCGTAGCAGCCCATAATCATTGCGTTTGATTTGCCGTTCTCGTCCAAGTAGGTGCAGCCGAGCTTGTCTGAATATTTTGTACCGAGCTTGAAAATATGTCCCACCTCAATGCCCTGCGAGGTGATAACGGGCTTGCCGCAGCGCGGACAGGGATCTCCCGCCGCGATAGTCCGAAGGTCCAATGTAGCAGCTGCGGTAAAGTCGGAATTATTTACGTTTTCATAATGGTAGTCCGTTTCGTTTGCGCCGGTGATGTAGTTTGCCATCTGTGCGACTTCATTATCTACCAAGACAGGGATGGAGAGGCCGACTGGGCCGGCAAAACCGACAGCAGCACCAGTTACTTCGCGGACGGTCTCCGGCGAGGCCATTTCCAGTTCTTCTTCGGTACAGCCAAGATGGTTAATCAGCTTGGTTTCATTGACTTCGCGGTCCCCGCGTACCAGCACAGCAACGACCTGTTCGCCGGCCTGATATATCAGGGTTTTGACGAAATGGGTGCTGTCCGTTCCTAAAAATGCGGTTAGCTCCTCAATGGTTTTTGCGTCTGGCGTGTGCATCTTTTTCCGTTCTTTCGGCGCTTCTTTTTCCTGTGGGATGACCACGCATTCCGCCTTTTCATCGTTGGCGGCATAGCCGCAGGCTTCACAGAACGCGACAATGCCTTCTCCTGTGTCCGACTTGACGACAAATTCCTGGGAGCCAGAGCCGCCCATTGCGCCGCTGTCCGCGTCTACGACCATGTAGTCAAGCCCCATACGGGAAAAAATATTGCAATAGGCCCGGTACATTTTTTTGTAGGATTTGTCGAGTCCCGCATCGTCGCGGTCAAAGCTGTATGCATCCTTCATAATAAACTCGCGGGAACGCATGACGCCGAAGCGCGGACGGCGCTCGTCGCGATATTTTGTCTGGATCTGGTAAAGGGTGACAGGAAGCTGGCGGTACGACTTTAGTTCCGCCTTCACTGTTTCTGTAAAAATTTCCTCATGAGTCGGCCCAAGACAAAAATCCCGGTCGTTGCGGTCCTTGAGGCGGAACATCTCCGGTCCGAACACGTCCCATCTGCCGGATTCCTGATAGAACTCCGCCGGGAGCAGAGCAGACATCAGAAGCTCCTGTGCCCCTTCTCGGTCCATTTCCTCACGGATAATATTTTCGACCTTTTTCAGCACCTTAAAGCCCAGCGGCAGATAAGAATAAACTCCGGCCGCGAGCTTGCGGATGAGTCCGGCGCGCAGCATCAGCTTGTGGCTTGCAGTCTCCGCTTCGGCGGGAACCTCCCGCAGGGTACTGATTAACATCTTTGACAATCTCATGAATTTTCCTCCAATACTATGCTTTCACATATTTTCCATGTATACTATAATAATATCTGGCGGTCAACCTGTCAACTGTTTTCCTGATTTTTATCTGAAAAAATTGACTAATGGCGGGTTTTATTATACAATAGACCTGAAAGACGGAATGGACTGTGGTTAAGCGTGTTTCTAGTGCAGAGCGGAGAAAAATCGTGCGGTGATAGATTTTGCTGGAAACGGTTTCACACGTTGTCTGGTAAAAAATACATGGATGAGAAGGGCAAACTATGGAACAAGAAACATTCTTGAGCTTTTTGCATATCTTGGAAAAACTCAAATGTAATACGCGCCATTCCCGGACCACCAGCGGCAGAGAGGAAAGTGTGGCGGAGCACAGCTGGCGGCTTGCGGTGATGGCATATCTTCTGCGAGAAGAATTTCCTGGGCTTGACATGATGAAGGTAATGGAAATGTGTTTGGTGCACGACTTCGGGGAAGCTGTCACAGGAGATATTCCTTCTTTTGAGAAGGATGAAGAGGATGAAAGGACGGAGGCGGGCGCCGTCTCCATGATGCTTAAGGCTTTGCCGCCTGTGCAGCGAAAACGGCTGGCAGATTTGTTTCGTGAGATAGGAGAACAAAATACACAGGAAGCAAAGTTATTTGCAGCGTTGGACAAGCTGGAGGCGCTTGTGCAACACAACGAGGCTGACATTTCAACCTGGATTCCGCTGGAATATGAACTAAACCTGACTTATGGGACGGAGGAAGCGGCAGCCTTTCCGTACACAAACGGGCTTCGGAATTTGCTGCGGGAGATATCGCGGAAGAAAATAGAGAAAAAACAACAGGAAACGGGAGAAAAATAACATGTTTTTAATTCATAACGCCAATATTATCACGATGGAAGAAAAAGATTACCCGGATGGCTATTTGATTATTGAGAATGGAAAGATTGCTGAGGTCGGAGCCAAAGAGGCACTTCCAAAAACACCTGAACTGTTTGAAAAGGTGATTGATGCGCAGGGGCAGACGGTTTTGCCCGGCTTCGTCGACGCGCACTGCCATGTTGGCATGTGGGAAGAGGGCGGCGGCTTTGAGGGCGATGACGGCAATGAGGATACCGACCCAGTTACGCCGCAGCTCCGGGCAATCGATGCGGTGAATCCATTTGACGAGGCATTTGAAAACGCGCGTCGTGCCGGTGTGACTACGGTGGTGACAGGGCCGGGAAGCGCAAATGTGCTGGGAGGGCAGTTTGCGGCGCTGAAAACCATTGGGAACTGCGTGGATAAAATGATTATCAAGGCGCCGGCGGCGCAGAAGGCGGCGCTTGGGGAGAACCCGAAAATTACATATTCCTCTAAAAAGCAGATGCCGTCTACGCGGATGGCAACTGCTGCGGTTTTGCGGGAAACGCTTGCAAAAGCGCAGGAATACAAACAGGCATGGGAACAGTATCAGCAGAAACCAGAGGAATTCGACAAGCCGGAACTGGACTTTAAGTTGGAGAGCCTTATTGATGTGCTAAACAAAAAAATTCCATTGAAAATTCATGCGCACCGGGCTGACGACATCTGTACAGCCATCCGAATCGGGGAAGAATTCGGTATCCGGGTGACGCTGGAGCACTGCACAGAAGGACATTTGATAGCGGATATTTTAAAAGAAAAGAATCTTCCGGTTATGTTGGGGCCGACGTTCGGGACAAAATCGAAACCAGAGCTCAAGCATCTTTCATTTGATATCTATCCCAAGCTGGAGAAGGCAGGACTGAATTTTGCGATTATTACGGATCACCCGGAAATTGCGATTGACCAGCTTCACCTGTGCGCTGTGCTTGCTGTAAAGCACGGACTTTCGCGGAAAGCCGCACTCCGGGCGATTACGATATATGCGGCGGAAAACACTGGAATTGCTGACCGGGTCGGGAGCATTCGAAATGGCAAGGACGCGGATTTGGTGTTTGTTTCGGGCGATGTGCTTTCGATTGACGCCAAGGTGACGGCAGTGTATATCGACGGAAAGCAGGTCGTATAAAATGGTATGGAAAGCAGATTGACTGAGATTGCTGAAATTAAGATGAGAAAAGGACAAAAATGAAATTTTGTGTTGACAAAATTTCATTTTTGGTTTAGAATGAAAACATTAACATGAAAAACGGAGGAATTCCTTTGGAGAATAACGACTATTTTAAAAACGCATTTAAGGAATGGTGCAAGGTTGTAGAGGAGAATACGCGGATTCCGGCCTCGCGCTACAATAATTATAAAGTAAAGCGTGGACTTAGAAACAGCGACGGCACCGGCGTCTTGGCCGGCCTCACCAACATTGGCGAGGTTCATGGCTACATCATGTATGAGAACGAAAAACAGCCGGATGAAGGGGCGCTGCGGTACCGGGGAATCAACGTTGGTGAAATTATTGAGGCCTGCAAGAAGGAAAACCGGTTTGGCTATGAGGAGGTTGCCTATCTGCTTCTGTTCGGCAAACTGCCGACAAAAAAGGAACTGACGGATTTTAATAATCTGATTGGGGAACTGCGTCCGCTGCCATACGGGTTCCGGGAGG
Source organism: uncultured Eubacteriales bacterium (assembly GCA_902478395.1). Lineage (GTDB taxonomy): Bacteria > Bacillota > Clostridia > UBA1381 > UBA9506 > CABSKZ01. Next base: position 4,493 of record CABSKZ010000104.1, read on the forward strand.
ATATGATTATGAAATCACCCAGCCCGGATATCATGAATAAGCTGGCAAGAAGCGTACTTTCTACCTATTCGTATGATCCGAATCCGGACGCGACGGATTTGTATAACATCATCCGGCAGTCCATCTTGCTGGTCGCGCGGGTGCCAACCATGGTTGCGTACGCCTATCAGGCGAAGTCGCATTACTATGACGGCAACAGCCTGTACATCCACAATCCACAGCCGGAACTTTCCTCCGCAGAAAATTTTCTATACATGATTCGTTCGGACAATAAATTTACTGAACTGGAGGCAAAGGTGCTGGATCTCGCGTTTGTTCTGCACGCAGAGCATGGAGGCGGAAATAACTCTGCGTTTGCTGCGCGGGTAGTTTCCTCGTCGGGGACGGATACCTATTCCGCGATTGCGGCGGCAATTGGTTCTCTGAAAGGGCCGAAGCACGGCGGGGCAAACCGTAAGGTCATGGGTATGATTGAGGACTTTAAAGCGAATTGTTCGGACATCAACGACCGGGACCAGGTCGCGAAACATATTGAGAAGTTATTGAACAAGGAAAGCTATGATAAATCCGGCCTTGTGTATGGAATGGGCCACGCAATTTATACCTATTCAGACCCGCGGACAGGTTACCTGAAGGAGAAAGCCGCGGAGCTTGCTGATTTGACGGGGAATATGGAAGAATTTAAGCTGTATACGCTCATTGAGGAACTGACTCCTGAGATTTTTGCGAGAATGAAAGGCGATAAAGTCATGTGCGCAAACGTCGACATGTATTCCGGCTTCGTCTACAAAATGCTGAAAATACCACCGGAGCTCTATACACCGTTGTTCGCGACGGCACGGATGGCCGGCTGGTGCGCGCACCGGATTGAAGAGGTAATGTATGGCGGGAAGATTATCCGGCCTGCGTATAAGAGCGTTTGTGAACGGTTAGAATATGTTCCGATTGCGCAGCGGAAATAAATTTAAGATTGCGATTAGGGGATGGCCGGAGGCCGTCCCTTCAACATAGTCATAAGGAATCGGACAAATACAGCAAAAAGGCGGATTTTTGTAAAACTGCGTTAAAATACTCGTGAATACAACAAAGTGTTCCCTGCGTTTTTACCTTTCCCACAGAAAATCTGCTTTTTACTATCCCCAGTGTTCAGGAAATTTTGATATTCGGTTTACAACAAGGCTGATATTTGAAAAATTGAGAAAGCCAAACAGGAAATGTACCAAGCGTACGGATATTCAAAAACGAGTTTGAATTTTTTCACGGGGTCAAGCTGAATTAGCAAGCAAATAACAGCGCTCGAAATAATTCCGGATACCGTTTGTTTGTAAAAATGGGACAGCGTACAATTTGATGCGGGGGACTACGCATCAGCAGGGAGGGAATAGAATGGATTTTAAAGTGGTTTCAGAATACCAGCCGCAGGGCGACCAGATTCAGGCGATAGACAAGCTGGCAGAAGGCATTCTGCGCGGAGATAAGGAGCAGACACTGCTTGGTGTGACGGGTTCTGGGAAGACGTTTACCATTGCGAACACCATCGCGCGAGTGAACAAGCCAACGCTTGTGCTTGCACACAACAAAATTCTTGCCGCACAGCTTTGCAGTGAGTTCAAGGAATTTTTTCCGGAAAACGCGGTGGAGTTTTTTGTTTCCTACTATGACTACTACCAGCCGGAGGCCTACATTCCGCACACGGACACGTACATCGAGAAGGACTCTGCGGTCAACGACGAAATCGACAAGCTGCGCCATAGTGCAACGGCGGCCCTATTTGAGCGGCGTGATGTCATCATCGTATCAAGCGTATCGTGTATTTATGGTTTGGGCGACCCGATTGACTACAACGAACTGGTTATTTCCCTCCGCCCTGGAATGGAAAAGAGCCGTGACGAGATATTGAAAAAGCTGGTGGAAATCCAGTACGAACGGAATGATGTCAATTTTATCCGCGGCAAATTCCGTGTGCGCGGCGATGTGCTGGAGGTATTCCCGGCTAGTACGTCGGACAGGGCTGTCCGTATTGAATTTTTTGGAGATGAAATCGACCGGATAACGGAAATCGATGTGCTGACAGGAGAGGTGCTGGGTGTTCGGAAGCATATTGCAATTTATCCGGCCTCCCATTATGTTACGACAAGAGATAAAATGGAGGCGGCTATCCACACGATTGAGGAAGAACTGGCGGAGCGCGTGAAATATTTCAAGGAAAATGACAAGCTTCTGGAAGCACAGCGCATTGAGCAGCGTACGAATTACGACATTGAGATGATGCGGGAAATCGGTTTCTGCCAGGGAATAGAGAATTATTCCCGCCACATCAGCGGTCGGGCGCCCGGTTCGTCGCCGTTTACCCTGATTGATTATTTCCCGGACGATTTTCTGCTGGTGGTTGATGAATCGCACGTCACGATACCGCAGGTGCGGGCTATGTACCACGGCGACCGGTCGCGGAAGGAGGCGTTGGTGGAATATGGGTTCCGTCTTCCGTCCGCATTTGACAACCGTCCACTGAACTTTGGCGAGTTCGAACAAAAACTCAATCAGGTCATCTTTGTCAGCGCGACGCCGGCCGACTATGAGCGGGAGCGTTCCACGCAGATTGTGGAGCAGGTGATCCGCCCGACTGGGTTGGTGGACCCAGAGGTATTCATACGGCCGATTAAAGGACAGATTGATGATTTGGTCAGTGAAATCCATATTCAGGTGGAGAAGGGGCACAGGACGCTGGTCACGACTCTGACCAAAAAGATGGCGGAGGACCTGACGGATTATCTGCGGGATATGGACATTAAGGTGAAATATTTGCATTCGGAGATTCATACGATTGAGCGTATGGAGATTGTGCGTGATCTGCGGGCGGGCTTATTTGACGTGCTGGTAGGAATCAATCTGCTGCGTGAGGGCTTGGATATTCCGGAGGTGTCGCTCATTGCAATCCTGGACGCCGACAAGGAGGGCTTCCTGCGCTCCGAAACGTCATTGGTGCAGACGATTGGCCGGGCGGCGCGAAACGCTGAAGGACGAGTAATTATGTATGCGGACAATGTCACAGGCTCTATGGAGCGCGCGATTGGTGAGACGAAGCGCCGCCGTGAGCTCCAGATGGCTTATAATAAGGAGCATAACATAACGCCGAAAACGATTATTAAGGATATTCGCGACACGATTTCTGCAACAGATGAAGCGCCGGACGAAAGTGTGAAAGATTTGAAGCTGTCGAAATCGATGGACGTCAACCTGCAAATAGAGATTTTGTCGGAGCAGATGAAGCTGGCAGCTGCCGAACTGCGGTTCGAGGATGCGGCAAAGCTGCGTGATAGAATGCGGGAGTTGGAAAAAAAGCTATAATTGTCAACAATTATTAAGGATAATGTTCCAATCAAACGAGTAGTGATTTTTTAGTGGATATGTTCATGTCTGTGGTATTTTTAGATAGAGGGTGGAAAAATGAAATTAGAAAAATATAAATTGTATGACCAAAAGGATATGCATGATATTTTTGCTTCTGATACCCCTTATCATAATAATTGTGGTATTTGGGGAGGGAAAGGAATCATTAAAATCCCAAATACAAATAGCGACTATATATTTTTAGTAACGTTAGGTAGTAGACGAGGTACGCATATTTTTGACGAAAAAATCACTTCAGATGGTATTTTAACTTGGCAGTCACAACCACAACATAAATTGAGTCATCCTTTTATCCAAAGATTAATTCATCATGATGAATAAGTTGATAATATTTATTTATTTTACCGTACACAGAAGAATATAAAATTTACCTATTTAGGATTGCTATCCTATGTAGAACACGACCCACAAAAAGAGCAGCCGGTCTATTTCAAATGGAGAATTCTTGATTGGAATCCAAGTGCCGATTTTATGAAACAGCATCAAATTTCATGGCACTCTTATGATGATACCTCTCAGGAGTATGTGACAGCAGAAGAGATGGCTGAAAGCCAAGTAACATCGAAAAAGCATTCTAAGGAACTAGATATTCGAGTTCGGAATATTAATTTTGAGTTATTATATAAACGCAATCAAGAAATTGGCGCAATAGGGGAATTGCTTATTTTGGAAGAAGAGAAAAAAAGGTTGCGTGATGCCGGCAAAGAAGAACTGGCAAAGAAAGTTAAATTATTAAGTGAGACAAATAACACTGCCCCCTATGATATACTTTCCGACG
>CABSKZ010000105.1 GCA_902478395.1 uncultured Eubacteriales bacterium
GCAAGGGATACAGCTCCTTATCGGTATCTAAAAACACGTTTGCCACATAATCCCGCGCATGGACGCCTGCGTCCGTCCGGCTAACGCCGGTAACGGAGACCTCTTGGGCCGTGATAACCGACAGCGCGCGTTCCACTTCCCCCTGCACTGTCCGGGCGTTTTTCTGGCGCTGCCAGCCTGCATAGTTGGTCCCTTCATAGGACAGATTCAGTTTATAGTTTTTCCGCACACCTTCACCCGCCCGTCTCTACAGCACAATCCGCACTGCGACTACTACGGCCAAAAAGGCCGTAAAAATCATGGAAGAAAACAAGTCTATCTTTTCAAAGTGGATTTCGTTGAGCCGCGTCCGGTTATTGCCGCCGCGGTAACAACGGCTTTCCATAGCGACCGCAAGCTCATCTGCCCGCCGAAATGCACTGATAAACAAGGGGACGAGCATCGGCACTAAGGATTTCGCACGTTTTATGATGGAGCCGGTGTCAAAATCCGCACCGCGCGCCTGCTGCGCCTTGATGATTTTTTCCGTTTCCTCAATCAACGTCGGAATAAAACGGATAGCAATGCTCATCATCATCGCGAGCTCATGAGCTGGAAATCCCATTTTTGCAAACGGACGAAGCAGTTTTTCAATTCCGTCTGTCAAAGAAATCGGAGATGTCGTATACGTCAGCACGGAGCTTGCGAGAATCAACAAAATCAGCCGAATCGCCATTTTGACCGCCAGAATAACTCCTTCATAAGTCATACCGGTCGAATGTCCAAGAACGTAGATTTTTGTCCCAGATGTCAAAAACATATTCAGCACCGCTGTGAATATAATGATAAACCAAATGGGCTTCAATCCCCGAAAATACAGCTTCAGCGGCACCCTTGACAGCAGAACCACCGCCGCTGTAAAGGCCGCAACCAACACATATCCGACAACACCGTCTGATAAGAAAAGTGCGACAATATACAGAATTAGTATTAAAATTTTTGTTCTGGGGTCCATTCTATGAAGCGGAGACTCAATCGGAAAATACTGCCCCAGCGTGATATCCTTCAGCAAATTAACTCCATTCCTTTCCGGCTCTTTGACTTTCGATTTTCAGCATGATGCCATTAGTCTGCTTCCCCTGCTGAAAGCTTTTCTTTCAAAAGCAATCGCAGAGCCGCCTTTGCCTTTTCTACTGTATAGATATTTGGTTCAAGCGGAACGCCGCGGCGAATCAGCTCATCCACCAACATTCGGACTTGCGGGACGTTCAACCCCATCTTTCTGAGCTCATCCCCGCGCGCAAAAATCTCGCCGACCTTTCCATCCATGGCAACCCGACCTTTATTCATCACAATAATCCGGTTCGCAATCCGGGCTACATCCTCCATGGAGTGGGAAACTAAAATCACCGTCATTTTGCTTTTCAGGTAAAGCGCCTTGACCTGCGTTAAAATTTCCTCCCGCCCAGCCGGGTCTAGGCCCGCAGTCGGCTCGTCAAGGATTAATGTCCCCGGCTTCATCGCCAAAACACCGGCAATGGCTACGCGGCGCTTTTGGCCGCCGGATAAATCAAACGGGGAAAGCTGCATATAGCTTTCATCCAAGCCTACATAATCCATTGCTTCCCGGACCCGTTCATCTACTTCCTTCTGGCTAAGTCCCATATTTTTGGGACCAAATGAAATATCTTTATAAACCGTTTCCTCAAACAACTGGTGCTCAGGATACTGAAAAACCAGCCCAACCTCCCGGCGAAGCTCCTTTAAGTCCGCGCCGCGGAATACCGTATCCTTGCCATTGACTGTAATTTCACCGGAATGTGGCTTAAGCAGGCCGTTTAAATGCTGTATCAGTGTGGACTTCCCAGAACCGGTATGACCGATTAAGCCTACAAATTCCCCATCTGAAATTTCCAGGTTTACATCTGTTAACGCCTGCTTTTCAAACGGACTTCCCTGCATATAAACATAGTTCAATCCGGTAATTTTGATTCCCATTATTCCTCGTTCCTCATTCCATGCCAAAATTATATTCAACCAAGCAACTTCATCAACTCGTCCGCGCATTCCGTAACGGTCAGCACATCATGCCGAATAGGTACGCCGGCCTTTTCCAGCTCGTACGCAAGCTCCGTCACCTGCGGCACGTCCAGTCCAATTTTTTTCAGCTGTTTGACTTGGCTGAATATGTTCCGCGGCGTGTCATCCATCAACACCCTGCCTTTATCGAGTACAATCACGCGGTCCGCCTGTGCGGCCTCGTCCATGTAGTGCGTAATGAGCACAACCGTCATATGTTCCTGTTCTTTTAAATTGCGAATAGTCCGCATCACCTCCGACCGCCCCTTCGGGTCGAGCATTGCGGTCGGTTCGTCAAATACGACGCACTCTGGCTTCATGGCAAGAACACCCGCAATCGCGACACGCTGTTTCTGCCCGCCGGACAACAAATGCGGAGCGTGCCGCCGGTATTCATACATATCAACAGCCTTAAGTGCCTCATCTACCCGCACCCGGATTTCTTCGGAAGGAACACCGAGGTTCTCCGGCGCGAATGCGACATCCTCCTCTACCACTGTGGCGACAATCTGGTTATCCGGATTCTGAAACACCATCCCGACTGCCTGGCGTACATCCCAATACACCCCGTCATCCTTCGTATCCATACCATCCACCCAGACTTTTCCGCCCGTCGGCTGCAAAAGTCCATTAAAATGCTTGGCAAGCGTCGATTTGCCGCACCCGTTATGTCCCAGTACAGCGACAAATTCACCTTTTTTAATGTCAATGTTCACATCGTCGAGCACAAAACGGATTTTGTCCTGTTCTGTGCTGTAGGTATATTGCAGATGTTCCGTATTTATCATGAAAGACTGTCCCCTTCTGTTTCCTACCCCGCCCTGTCAAGTATCATCCGTCTGTCTCTTAAGGCGGATTACACTCGACAGGCTATGCCCGTATCTGGCCGTCGCCATAAATAATAAATTTTGTTGTTGTCAGTTCATTGAGACCAAGCGGCCCGCGTGCGTGGAGTTTTTGCGTACTAATGCCGATTTCCGCCCCAAAGCCAAACTCAAAGCCATCCGTAAAGCGCGTGGAGGCATTGACATACACCGCAGCGGAATCCACCATATCCAGGAATTTGTTCGCCAGAAAATAATTTGATGTCACAATCGCTTCAGAATGCCCGGTGCTGTAGCGGTTAATGTGGCTGATGGCCTCATCAATTCCGCTGACGACCTTTACAGCAAGAATAAAGTCATTGTATTCCGTGTAAAAATCTTCTTCTGTTGCCTCTATAATCCCTTTTAAAATTTCTCTGGTCTTTTCACAACCTCGCAGTTCCACCTTGAACGGTTTTAACCGTTCGTTTACCAACGGCAGAACTTCGGCCGCAACCGCTTCGTCGACGAGGAGCGTTTCTGCCGCGTTGCAAACGGATGGCCGGCTTGTTTTTGCATTAACGATGATGTCAACACCCATATTGATATCCGCCGACTGCTCAATATATACATGGCAGTTGCCAGAGCCAGTCTCAATCACCGGAACCGTCGCATTCTGCACAACGGACTGAATCAATCCTTTTCCTCCACGCGGAATTAAAACATCCACGTATTCGTTGAGCTTCATCAGCTGGGATGCGGTTTCACGGGAGGTATCCGTAAGAAGCTGCACCGCATTTTCCGGGAAACCAGCGTCCGCGAGCGCACCATTGATAACCTCTACAATTTTAGTATTGGAACAAATCGCCTCGCTCCCGCCGCGCAGGATACAGGCATTTGATGTTTTCAAACATAATATGGCGGCGTCCACTGTAACGTTTGGGCGCGCCTCATAGATGATGCCAATTACGCCGAGCGGCACACGTTTTTTCCCAATGACAAGGCCATTCGGGCGCTTCGTCATCCCAATCACCTCGCCGACCGGGTCGGGAAGGCTTTCCACCTGGCGGACGCCTTCCGCCATTTCATAAATTCGTTTTTCCGTCAGCGTCAGCCGGTCTATCATCGTTTTCGGTCCGCCTTTTTCAACAAAGGCATCTACATCACGCTTATTTTCTGTCATGATCGCGTCAGTATGTTTTATCAGCGCATCCGCTACCGCAAGCAACGCGCGCGACTTCAGCGGAGCTTCTATATTCATCAGTTTGTAGCTGGCCTCTTTTGCCAGTTTTCCAATTGTTTCAAGCTGCAAAATTCCCACCCTTTCCGTAATTTATTGCTGTGCCTTAAATAAGGTGCCAATCCGCTTTCCATCCAGAATATCATACACCACCCTGGGATTTTCTCCGTTCGCAATTACCATATTGATGCCATGCTCCGTCGCGTGCTTTGCTGCCAGCAACTTCGTCACCATGCCGCCCGTTCCGCGTTTTGTGCCCGCGCCTCCGGCGACCTGCATCAGCTCATCTGTTATTTCTTCCACTTCATCTAATAGCTTTGCTTCTTTGTCCGTTTTTGGATCTGCATTGTACAACCCGTCAATATCAGAAAGAATAATCAGCACATCCGCCTCAACGAGGCCGGACACCACTGCTGAAAGCATGTCATTATCTCCAAACTCAATTTCTTCTGTGGAAATGACGTCATTTTCATTAACAATCGGTACAACTCCCCATTCCAACAGGGTACGGAAGGTATTCACCGCATTGTCTTTCCGCTTTTCATCCTCCAAAACATTCTTTGTCAGTAGAATCTGTGCCACATCGCAGCCATACTCCGCAAAAATTCTCCCATAAATCCCCATCAGTTCGCTCTGGCCAATTGCAGACGCAGCCTGTTTTTCTTTTGTGCCGTTCGGTTTTTCAAACAGACCCAGCTTACTTACGCCAACACCAATTGCACCGCTGGAAACGAGGATCACTTCACGCCCCTCATGACATAAATCGCTGATAACCCGCACCAGTGTTTCAATTCTCCGCAGATTCATCCGGCCAGTATGGTACGTCAGCGTAGATGTGCCAACTTTTATGACAACTCTCCTAGCTTTTCTGATTTTTTCAATTGAACTCACAACGTCTCCCCCGCTTATAAAACAGATTACAAAATCATTCCTATTAATTAATTTATTTATTTTTTGCGCCGTCTATAACGGCAATCCCGTCGATAACTGGCGTAGACTGAATCGTCGGCGTTTTAATTTCAAAAGCGGAATCATAAGTGATGTGCAGATTGTTTGAGGTAAAATATCCGCTTTCCGTCCGTTTGCCCGGAACATGTACAATCATGATGACATCGATTTTATCTGGAATAACTGCATCATACGCCGTTCCGTCAAATCCGCTTACAATTTCCGTCGCCGGCTCTGTTTCCACGCGGACAACCTCACCGATGTACTTGCCGGTGTCTTTGGCAAACACCTCGTCCCCAGAATGAATTGCGTCCTTCGTCATATCGCGGACGGCCTCCAGGCGCATCCGCACCTCCAGCGTGTCCAGTGTGCCGTCCTGCCGGACGATTCCCTTGTTTTCCGTCAGAACAGCGCCGCCCTTAACCTTTTTATAGGTCAGATATGCACCAAAACAGCCAGCAACAAGGATGACGATCACTAAGATATCTATGATACTGATTTTACCAAACAGCTTTCCCTTCTGGTCTATCAACATTATTTCATCCTCCTCAGCACATCAGTGTCGTATTCCATATTTACGATGTATCCATGCATTGCAACAGTTTCAGAGCGGAAAGCCGCCTCTTTCCCAATTTTCAGCGTTTCATCGCCGGACTTGATGTCCGGATACGCAACATCGGCTTCCACCTCAATCACAATATATGCGTCATAATATCCCGGCACGGTCGTGCTTACAATCTGTTTTTTCTCGTCATCCTGCGCCTTGATAACAGCCGGCTTCTTTTCATAGGATACGATTTTACCCATATACTGCTTTGTTTTCCCATCGACAACCTGTTCCCCTGGGAGAATATGTTCAAAATAGTCATCCTGCTTTGCTTTCACCTCAACTGTATACTGTACTGTCAGTTTATCCGAACTTCTGTTTTTGTATCGCATGAAATACCAGCCGCCAAATGCAACTGCCGCTATTAAAATCAATACAATAAACAAATCCAAGAGATTGATCTTTCCGAACAGTTTCCCTTTATCGTCTACTATCATTTCTGTAGTACCTCCTCATATAAATGCTCCAGATTATCCACCATCCGGCGGGCAGTAAATTTTTCTTCATACTCCTTTTTCGCATTCTGCGCAAGCACCTGGTACAGCTCGTTGTCTTCAATCAACTTAATCATAGCGTCGGAAAGGGATGCGCTGTCTCCACTTCCAACCAAAAGGCCTGATTGGTTGTTTTTCACCAGTTCTCCGTTTCCTCCGGCGTTCGTCGCTATGGAGGGCTTTCCAAGACTCATGGCTTCTAAAATGGAAAGACTCATGGCTTCCGACATAGAAGAAATCACATTTACATCAATCACATTTAAAAGCGCCGTCGTGTCCTTCACATACCCGGTAAACAGAATATATTCCTCTAACTGGTACGTCTTTACAAGGTCTTTCATCTCCTGCATGAGAGAACCATCACCGACAATCAGGAACTTCGCCTTATACCCTTCCCGCACCAAACGGCGAATCGCCTTGATGTAGTACCGGTGGCCCTTAACTGGCTCTATCCGGGCAAATACGCCGAACACAATTTCGTAGTTTTTTATACCAAGCCGTTCCTTTTCCGCTTGAATGTCTTCCAGTGGAATTGCTTTGATCGGTTCAACACCATTGTAAACGGTTCTGATTTTCTCTGGCTTCACACCGCACTCCGCAAGATTTTTGGCAACTGCGTCAGCTACGCCGATGAAGTAATCGCATAGTCTATTGTTCAGCACTCCTGCGACCGCGTTTTTGATTCCGGCTTTCGGCGGCTCAATGCAGTGCCGCGTTGAGAGGATACACCCAACCTTCGCCCTTCTTCCCGCCACCCGTGCGGAAAGGCTGGCATGTGTATGAAGGATATCAGGCTTTATCTCTGCGAACTTTTCCCGCAGGAACCGGACACATTTTTTATCGTACGATTTATCCGCCATGAAAGGCGCCTCAATCAGTGTCACATCCTCATACGGACGGATAAATTCAATCAACATGCTGTCTTTTGGAACAATCACAATCACCCGATACCGTTTTCTGTCATAATATTTTAAGTAGTTCAGCAAATACCGCCCCGCACCACCAATATTCGTGTCGGAAACGACCTGTACCACCGTAACCATCGGCCGACCCCCTTTTACAAATTTTCGTAAGGGCTTTTCACAAAATGAAAAGTCCTGCACACAACAATTCCGCCTCGTAAGGCGGGAGATATACGCACTCCCCTTCTTGTGTATCACGATTTTACTTTACCTCCCCCTCACACTCAACGAACATTCCTTACATTGTGAGTAATAGGGAGACTGTTGCAAAACAGCAGCGGATAGCTTTATCGCTGTCATATCATGCTACTTAGCGCAATTGTGTTTCTTCTTTTCTCAAATTAACCCCTGCGCTGACCAACCCCAAAACAATCCAGAAAATCAGCAGCATTTTATAGTTATACCAAACATTATCCGTCAATCCCTGGAACAGATAACCCAGCACACCGGCGGATGCAGCTATCACAACGGTAGAAAGAAGCCTCCCGCGCCCACGGTAAACCAGCATGGAAAAAGCCTGTTTAAAAAACGCAACGATAAGCGCAAGGAATGAGATGATGCCAATCACGCCCATCTCCACCCAAATCTGCAAAAACAGGTTATGGGAGTGCAGCGCAAAGTTTGCGCCCGCCAAAGCATATTTTGGATATACCATAGAATATGCCTCTGAACCGAGGCCGATTCCGGACAGCCAAAAATCTTTAATCAAGTTGATGGAACCCTGCCAAATTGATACGCGGTAGGCAGTTGAGGTATCTTCCGTGTTGCCAATGCTCAATATCCGGTCTGCAATGGGGTTATTGCTTCCCAACACAAACGGAATCATCATCAGGCCAACAAGCCCCGCAAGCGCCCAGCGCTTATCCATAATCAGCAGGAACAGCGCAACCGCAAGCATTACGCCGAGCCAAGCCCCGCGCGACCAGGTAAACACTATACAGGCGCACATCATCAAGACGACAAATGTATAAATCAGCTTATGGCCCTGTTTTTTATTCGCCCAAATCAATGCAATGGTGGTCGGAATCATGATAACCAAAAATTCGCCAAGCACATTTGGATTGTCAAACGTAGAATAAACACGCGTTTTGATGCTTGTGAACATCTCACTGTCCACCCAGGACTGTGTGGAGGAAATGCCGGTAAAATTCTGCAAAACACCGTACATTGCTACGAGACATGCCATAAGTACAAAAGACACAATAAGCCCGCGCCATTTCCCCGGCGTCGTAATTGTATTAATTAAAATAAAGTAAAACAACACATAAGCCAGATAAATTAAAAATATCTGCGCGCTTTTCGCAAAGGTAAAGGAATTTAAGGTTCCGTAAAGCAATGCTCCAATAAAAAATACGACAAATACATCGAGCGCATTGCAACGCAGTTTAAAATGCCGGTCTGTCATCAGCCTTACAAAGAAGGACAATACACATAGCAAACAGAGTCCGGCCAAAACCATAGTAGGCAGGACAGGTGAACCAATTACAACGAGAAACACGCCGGCTTCAAGGTATTTTAAAATAACCAGTGTGACAAAAATTCCTCCCACCAGTATCACAAACA